>DASWQD010000028.1:0-26399 GCA_036398255.1 Gemmatimonadaceae bacterium
CTTCGAACCGTGGCAGTCCCTTTACGGCGACTCTGCATTTCTCTCGATAGCAGTTACAGCTCTCCATCTGATCGGCATGCTCGTCGGTGGCGGGCTCGCGCTCGCCGCCGATCGCGTGACATTGCGGGTCTTCAACGAGCAGCCGGGAGAACGTGAGCGGCACCTCGGAGAGCTGAACGCGATTCATCGGCCGGTGCTGATTTCGCTCGCTGTGCTGTTCATCACCGGAATCGCGATGGTTGCGGCGGACGTAGCGACGTTCCTCGTCTCCCCTGTGCTGTGGGTAAAGCTGACGCTCGTGGCCCTTCTCGTCGTGAACGGTGTAATACTCGAGCGCACGGAGACCGCACTTCGGCGCGCCGATGGCAGCAGCTCGTGGGAGCGTTTGCGGCTTGCCGCCTATTGCAGCATCGGATTGTGGATTGCGACTCTCGTTGCCGGGGTAGTACTGCTCAACGCCGCCTGACCATGACTGATCAGTGTAACACATGCCCGATAGCGTCTACGACGCGCCGCGCCTTCGTGCGTGACGCGATGATTGGCGTTGCCGGAGCGCTCGCAACGCTCGGCATCAGCAGCTCCGCGGCTGCGCTTCCCGTGAGCATGATCGAAGCGCTCGCACGGAAAGACGAGAAGATCACGTATGCGATTCCAGCCGCAGACGGTGTCCGAATCGACAAGGACAACGAGGTAATACTCGTTCGATGGCAGGGCGCCGTGTATGCGTTCAATCTCTCATGTCCGCATCAGCGAACCGCGCTTCGCTGGAACGCAGCAGCGACGGAATTCCAGTGTCCCAAGCACAAGTCGAAGTACACGCCGAGTGGAAGCTTCATCTCGGGCAGGGCCACGCGAGGCATGGATCGCTTTGCGGTCACGCGCCAGGGTGGAAACGTGATCGTCGATGGAGATGAGATGTTCGAGGAAGACGAAAACGAAGCGGAATGGAAGGCCGCCTTCGTGAAAGTCTGAGATTGGTCAGCCGATAATCGCGCGCAGCTCCCTCAGCTCCGCCTCGGTGAGATCCCACACCGGGGCGTTTGCATTTGCGCGCACCTGCTCTGGATTGGTCGCTCCTGCGATCACCGATGACACCATCTCACGCTCGAGCAGCCACGAGAACGCCAGCTCGAGAATGGTATGGCCATGAGATTCGGCGAAGGCGATCAGCTTCTCGACCTGGTCGAGGTTTTCATCGGTGAGAAGCTCGTCGTGCCATCCGCTCGTCATACGCGCGCCCTTCGGCGGCGCCTGATCCTTTCGGTATTTGCCGGTGAGGAGTCCGTTGGCCAGCGGAAAATACGGAATGAACGAAATGCCGAGGGCAGCGCATTCGGCGATGACACCGTGCTCCGGCTCCCTGTGCAGGAGGTTGTACTCGTTCTGAACACTGACGAACCGTGCGGCACCTCGCTTGGCGCACGCATCGGCTTCGTGAAGCTGGTCCGCGGTGAAGTTCGAGCATCCGATCTCTCTCACTTTTCCTTCCTTCACGAGCTCGTCGAGAGCTCCAAGTGTGTCGGCAATCGGCACTGAGGGATCGGGGGTGTGGAGCTGGTAGAGATCGATATAGTCGGTTCCAAGCCGCTTGAGGCTGTCTTCTGCAGCGCGCTTCACATAATCGGGACGGGCGCCCTTCCGCTTGTCATCGATCGCCATCCCGAATTTGGTCGCGATGATCATATCATCACGCCGGGTCCCGATCGCGCGTCCGAGGATCTCTTCGCTCTTCGTGCCGCCGTATGTGTCGGCCGTGTCGAAGAAATTGATGCCCACGTCGAGGGCGGCATTCACTACCTTTGCTGACGCCCTCTCGTCCAGGCGGCGGCCGAAGTTGTTGCAGCCGAGCCCGACGACCGAGACGTCCAGCCTTCCTATTCGTCTAAAACTGGATACACGCATTTCCGTGACATCAATGAGAATTTCGTGCCGCGCCAGTATAATCGCGGTCCTCTGCTACGCCGTTGCGGGATGCGCCTCGGCGCCATCGCCGGGAACCAGCTCCGCGTCATCTGAGCCGATCGCGAGCGGGGTAGCTGTCGCGACGTTCGACAGCCTCTGGAGCAAGGTCAGCAATACATATGTCGATACGGGATTCGTCTCGACGAAATGGGCGGAGATGCGATCCGTGCTTCGCCCGCGCGCGCAATCCGTAGCCACGCGACGCGATCTCGACCGGCTGCTTCACGATGCACTCGAGTACATCCCTGATTCCCACTTCTACATCATTCCGGCGAGCGTGGCGACGGAAGAGTCGAGCTTAAGCGGGAGCGACGGGAAGGGAACGACCGGGCTGGCGGTGAGAGTTGCGGAAGGGAACCTCGTTGCGTGGAGGGTCGAGCCCGGAAGCCCGGCATGGAACGCGGGGATTCGTCCCGGCCAGAAGGTCGAGCGGATCGGGAATCGAGACACCGACAGCGCGGTAAAGCGCATCAGGTCACTGCCCGAGCCGGCTCAGCCGCGCGCTCTGGCGGACATGCTGCACGGACTCAACGGCCTGCTCGCTCCGGCGGTGGGTGATACCGCCCGTGTAGTTACCGCTGGAGAGAAGCTGCTCGTCGCTGTTCCTGCATCCGGCCGCGTGTCGCAGTTCGGAAATCTTCCGCCGATTGCCGGGGTCGTGAAGGCGAGTCGAATTCCATCAGGCGCGGGGAATGGATGTGTTGGAGTGGTCGGCTTCAACATCTGGCTTCCTGCGCTCGCGCCGGATCTCGAGAAGGCGATCGACGAAGTGCGATCGTGCGACGGCATAGTTGTGGACCTGCGCGGAAATCCGGGCGGCGTCGGCGCGATGGTGATGGGATTCGGCGGGTATTTCATGGATACGACGCGCTCGCTTGGCACAATGCGCACGCGGCAGGTCGCTCTCAAGTTCGTGATCAATCCGCGAGTCGCGCGATTCACTGGCCCGCTCGCCATTCTCGTGGATCCGATGTCTGCCAGCACATCGGAAATCTTCGCCACCGGAATGCAGCGAATCGGGCGGGCCAGAGTGTTCGGGGAGAGGAGCGCAGGGGCGGCGCTTCCCGCCCTGATGGAACGACTGCCGTCGGGAGATGTATTTGTTCACGCGGTCGCCGATTTCACCGATCCCAACGGCCGCCGGATCGAGGGCGCCGGTGCAGTGCCCGATGAGGTTGTACCACTGCGCGTGGGCGATATTGTCGCCGGGCGCGATGCACCGCTCGAGGCTGCCGCACGATGGATTGCCTCGGTAAGAAAATCTTAGGATGTCCCCACGCTCATACTTAGCTTTCTCACCCACACCTGTATTCAGAGAGACACGATGATTCGCAACTCAATGCTTCGCCTGACCGGCGCCCTGCTGCCGCTCGTTGCAGCAGCGCAGGTCGCGGGCGCGCACGCACTTCCGTCCGCATCCTCACTCGTCGCGAAGCACGCCGCCGCCGTCGGCGGACCGGCATACCTTGGCGCGAAGGCCGTTGTAACGAAGGGCGGCATGTCGATGCCGGCTGCCGGGCTCAACGCGACGTTCCAGATGACGCAGATCCTCCCGAACCAGATGCAGATGGTCACGACCATCCCGGGAATGGGCGAGGTGCAGGTCGGATACGACGGGACAACGGCATGGGCGATGGATCCGATGCAGGGTCCGCGTGTGCTTGCCGGTGGGGAGTTCGACCAGATGAAGGATGAGGCGGACCGCCGCGCTGTTCTGCGTGCTGCCGAACTGTTCACGTCGATGGAGACGCTGAAGGACACGACGATGAACTCCGAGCGCTGCTACCTGGTGAAGCTCACCTGGAAGTCGGGTCGCGAGACGTTCGACTGCTACGGCGCGACGACCGGCCTGATCGTCGCCTCGCGCAGCGTTCAGAAGACTGCGATGGGTGAGATTCCAGTCGTGACGCTGTTCAGCGATTACAAGAAGTTCGGGAACGTCACGGTTGCGACGAAGACGGTGCAGGAGCTGATGGGACAGCAGCAGATCCTCACGATCAACTCGGTTGAATTCACTGACGGGGCAGGGCTGACGATTGCTCCGCCGGCTGCAGTTCAGGCGTTAGTCAAGAAGTAAGCAGAAAAACACACCGTCTCGGTTTTAGTAGCTTCTAGGTACTAATATCTATCACTCGATCCTCGGCGACGACAAAGATCCTGTCGCCAGCTGAAGGCTCTACGTCTCCCAGTCCGGTGAAGTCCCCGAACGCCGGCAGAATCGCAAACTCGTTCGCGAACACGAAGCAGGGCAGGCGCTCACGCTGCCGAGCAGGACCGTATAGCCGGATTCCCGGATGCACGTGGCCTGAGAGCACGTAGCCGTCCGGATGTCTCGACGGATGATGCGCGAGCACGAATGGGAGCATGAGGTACGGCGCATCCACGCAATCGAAGCAAAGCTCGGGCGGCGGATCGCCGGCACGGCGGTCATGGTTACCGCGCACGAGAATCACATCGAGTCCGGAATGCCCCCTTCGCCACTGCTCGAGCGCGCCGAACATCTCCTTCGACCTGCCCGGTTTCGCGTGGAGAAGATCTCCGAGAAAAATCACACGCCGCGCGTGAGTGCGTGACACGAGAGATTCGAGACGGTCGATAGCCTCCAGTGTCGTGCCGGAGGGAACGGGAATACCACCGGCGCGAAACGTCGCTGCCTTTCCCCAGTGGGGATCGGCAATCAGAAGCGCCTCCTCACGATGCCACAACGCGGCACGCTCAGGCAGCAGCGTGAGCCGCTCTCCTTCCACATCGATGTCGAGATCACCCTCGACTCGTCTCATCCGGCAGCCTTCTCAAGCGTGCGCTGCATTCGGCGAATTCGGTCGGCGAGCTTCTCGGATGACACACGGTCGCGCGTTCGGTCCACGAGCAGCGGAAATGCAAGCGGCGGCGTGCGCGGCGGAGTCGTAATCATCACGTTGGCAGCGGATATCCGCTGAAGGGTGCGGCCAAGCCTCGTGCGCTCGAGCTGGCGCTCGAGAACTTCGCGATGCGCCTGTGAAAGCAGCAGGTTGCCGCTGTCGTATCGCTGAAACACATCGAAGAAAAGACCGCTCGATGCCTGAAGCTGCCGCGCGCTCTTTCCGGAATGCGGGAATCCCGGAAATACGAGTCCGGCGACGCGCGCAATCTCTCTGAACTGGCGCCGAGCCATCTCAGTCGCGTTGAGAGATGCGGGAATGTCGTCGACAAGGCCCGAGGACTCGAGCAATCCCCGGGACAACGCTTCCTCAACGGGAGCTTCATCGGGCGACAGCAGCTCGAAGCCGTAATCGTTGGACGACATCGAGAACGTGATCGGCATGATGCGCGAGACGCGGTAGGCGAACAGGGCAGCGAGCCCTTCGTGCACGAGTCGGCCTTCGAAGGGAAAGAAGAAGAGATGGAAGCCCTCGCGGGTCTTCACTTTTTCGATCAGGAAATCACCCGGTCCGGGAATGCTCGACCATTTTCTCTGCACCTCGAGAATCGGTCTCAGCGCCTCCAGCTCAGGTCCGCGGAAAATTCCGTCGGCTGCTTCACCCAGGCGTGCCCTCAAAGCCGCGGCAAGCTCTCCCGAGAGAGGAAGACGGCTCCCCTGCCATCTCGGAATCGTGCCGCTCACGTTCGGTGCCCGGCGAACCCACGCGACCATGTCGCGCACGCGAACGAACTCGAGCGGAGTTCCCGCGAACACGAATCGATCTCCGGGGGTGAGTCGCGCAATGAAGGATTCCTCGACCGTTCCGAGCTTCGAGCCGCGCAGATACTGAATCCCGATGTGCGCATCGCTCACGATCGTTCCGATCGACATCCGATGCCGCCGTGCAATCGTGCGATCCTCGACTCTCCAGACACCGTCACTTCCCGCAACCACCTTCGAGTACTCCGGATAACCTTCGAGCGCCGTGCCGCCGCTGCCGACGAAACGGAGCACCCACTCCCATTCGTCATCGGGAAGGTCGGCGAAAGCCTGAGTCTGCCGCACCTCGTGAAGCAGAGCATCAGGCGCGAATCCTTCGCCGGCTGCGATAGTCACCACATGCTGCGCGAGAACGTCGAGCGGACGCGTGACCGGATACCGGGACTCGATAGCTCCCGCTTCCATGCCATCGCGCGCCGCAGCGACCTCGATCAGCTCGAGCGTATGAGTCGGCACGCAAGTAACGCGGCTCTCTGCACCGGGTTGATGCCCGCTTCTCCCCGCGCGCTGAAGCAGCCGCGCGATTCCCTTCGGGCTTCCGATCTGGAGCACGCGATCTACAGGCGAGAAATCGACGCCAAGGTCGAGGCTCGACGTAGCGACGACGCAGCGAAGACGCGCCGTTCTGAGCCCCTCCTCGACCCATTCTCTTCGCTTGCGATCGAGAGACCCATGATGCAACGCGATCGTCCCCGCCCACTCCGGACGCTCGGCGAGAATTGCCTGGTACCAGACCTCCGTCTGCGAGCGCGTATTCGTGAAGACAATCGAAGTCTCGCCTTCCTCGATTGCCGCAACTACCTGCGGCACCATCTGCGTTCCGAGATGCCCTGCCCACGGAAACCGCTCGATTACAGGAGGGATGAGCGAATCGACGATGACCGACTTCGGCTCCTGTCCGCGCACGGTTCGCGATCGCACGGGGCGAGATCCGAGGAGAGTGGTCTTCGCTTCCTCGATGTTTCCGATCGTAGCGGAAAGGCCCCACGTGCGAAGGCGCGGGCAGATTCCTCGCAATCGTGCGAGCGCGAGCTGAGTCTGAACTCCGCGCTTGGTTCCCATCAGCTCGTGCCATTCATCCACTACTACGACGCGCAGATCAGCGAACTGCTCCGATGCACGGTCGCGCGAGAGAAGGAGAGAAAGACTTTCCGGGGTCGTGACGAGACACGTCGGCAGCTTTCGGCTTTGCCTCGATCTCGATGCGGAGCTCGTATCGCCGGTTCGTGTCTCGACGGTCCACGGAAGCTCCAGGTCGTCCACGGGCTGAAGCAGTGCTCCCGCAGTATCAGCGGCGAGTGCGCGGAGCGGAGTGATCCAGAGCACGCGCAGCGGAAGCGCAGAGCTGCGCGTTCGACGTTTTGACGGTGTGTGACCTTCTCCCAGGTACTCGAGCAATGGACCCCACCACGCAGCGAGAGTCTTTCCCGTCCCCGTCGCTGCGTGTATGAGACCGCTTTCACCGGCGAGGTACGCCTCCCAGACTTCACGCTGAAATCCAAAGGCCTGCCACGAGTGAGATTCGAACCATTCCTCGGCAGGACGCAGTCTCGTCACGAGCTTCCGCCCTGGCTCGAGACCAGCAGCGCGCGAAGTGAGTCGAGCGTATCGGCCTCACTCGCCGGTTTGTCCTTCCTCCATCTCAGAATGCGCGGGAACCGGACGGCAATTCCCGACTTGTGGCGAGGCGACGCCTGAATTCCCTCGAATCCGAGCTCGAATACCTGTTCCGGCTTCACCGAGCGAACGGGTCCGAACTTTTCGACAGTGTTCCGCCTGATCCACGCGTCCATCTCGCGGATCTCGGCGTCGGTCAGCCCCGAATATGCCTTTGCAAACGGAACGAGCGCATCGCCATCGCGAACTGCGAAAGTGTAGTCGGTATGGAGCAGCGCGCGGCGTCCGTGTCCCGGCTGTGCATACACCATGACAGCGTCGATCGAGTACGGCTCGAGCTTCCATTTCCACCAGCCGCCTTTTCGCCTGCCGACACCGTATGGGGAATCGAGCTTCTTCAGCATCAATCCCTCGGATCCAAGCTCGCGCGCGCGATCCTTGGCTGCACGCACGTCATCCCACGACGTTGCCGGCGCAATTGGAGAGAGGAGGATTCTCGATTCCGCGTTGGCAGACTTCACGAGCCCCGTGAGCTTGTCGCGGCGCCACGAAAGCGGGCGCTCCCGCACATCTTCGCCTTCCAGCTCGAGCAGATCGTAAGCGAGAATCGAGATTGGAACTTCAGCCCGAATCTTCGGTGTGAGATTCTTCCGTCCGATTCGCCGCTGAAGCTGCGCGAAGGGAAGGGGACGATCATCGCGCCATGGAAGAATCTCTCCGTCGATCACCGTGCCGTCAGGAAGCCACTCCGAAGCCTCAACGAGCTCGGGAAATCTCTCGGTGAGGAGATCGTCGCCGCGCGACCAGATGTACGTGCATCCGTTCCGCCGAATGAGCTGCGCGCGAATGCCGTCCCATTTCCATTCCGGCTGCCAGTCCGCGACGCTGCCAAGATCTTCGAGCTCAGACTCGAGAGGATACGCCAGGTAAAAGGGATACGGACTCGACTCGGCAGGTGCATCAGTGCCTTCGGCGACAAGCTTCTGATATGCGTCCGCCGTCGGACGCCAGTCCCCGGCAAGACGATGCGAGATCGTTCCTTCGGGAACTGCGCTCGCGCGCGACAGCGCTCTCACGAGTAGAGACTGTGAGACACCGACGCGGAAGCTGCCGGTGATGAGCTTGTTCCAGACAAATCGCTCAGTGCCGCCGAGTGTGCGCCATGCATCGAGGACGATTGCTTTCTGCTTTTCCTCGGTGGCGCCTCCAATCGCGAGCAGTTTCTCGCGAACCCATTCATCGAGGGGCGCTTCGCTCGATGCGGCACTGTCGGGCAGCAGCAGTGCGATCGTCTCCGCGAGATCGCCAACAGCGTGATAGGATTCCTCGAAGAGCCAGTCGGACACTCGTGATTCTTCCATCGCCCATGTGGCGAGCAGGCGAACCGGCACGAGGCGCTTCGGTCGTCCGCCGCTCAGAAACCACACCGCCCATGCTGCATCCGCGGGATCCACACTCGAGAAGTACCGGCTCATGGCGTCGACTTTCTCGGTGGTGCGAGTCGTCGAATCGATTTCCGAGAAGAGTCTTGCGAATCTCTTCATGCCGGCGCCGTCTCGTCATCGGGGACGATTTCGTCTTCGCTCTCCAATTCTCCTTCCCCTTCCCATCGGCTGGCGAGCGAGTCAGCGCTCAAGCCCTTCTCACGCAGGACACGAACGACGGGGTCGCGATATCCGTGCGTCACGAGAACGCGCTCCGCACCTGTCGCGTCGATTGCGCTCATGAGTGCGGGCCAGTCGACGTGATCGGAAAGAACGAACCCGCGATCGACTGAGCGTCGCCGCCGCGCGCCGCGCACTCGCATCCATCCCGATGCGAATGCAGTCGATGCGGGACCGAAGCGCCGAAGCCATGTCGAGCCCGCAGCAGATGGCGGTGCAACGATCAGTGCACCCGCCCAGCTGTGCCCTTTCGGAACCGATGCCGCGTATGTCGTGTGTGGAAGCGCCACGCCCCCATCGCGGTAATCGCGATTCAATCGCTCGACAGCGCCATGAGTGTAGAACTCGCCCTCGGCCATGTCGGCGAGGCCCGCGAGAATGCGCTGCGCTTTCCCGAGAGCGTACGCGAAGATCACGGATGCCCGGCCGGCTTCGCGATTGCCCCGCCACCACGCGGCGATCTCCGCGAAAGTCTCCGACTGCGGTGTCCATCGGTAGATCGGCAACCCGAACGTCGACTCGGTTATGAACACGTTGCACTTCACGGGCTCGAAAGCGGTGCAGGTGGGATCGGGCTCGGTCTTGTAGTCGCCGGAAACGACCCATGTCTCGCCGCGATGCTCGACCCGGATTTGTGCGGAGCCGAGTATGTGGCCTGCGGGGTGGAAGGAGATGCGGACTCCGTTGATGGTGAAAGCTTCGCCCCAGTTGCGGGTCGAGATGTCCGCGTTGAACAGCCGCGTGTTGAGAACCCTCGCGGACTCCGACGCGCAGACGTACGTGTGTGATCCCCACCGGGCGTGATCGCCGTGAGCGTGGGTTATCAGCGCCCTGTCTACCGGCATCCACGGGTCGATGTAAAAGTCGCCGGCTTCGCAGTAGAGGCCGCGGTCTGTCGTACGGAGCAGATCTGTCATTCACCCCGGGGTTTTGGCAGGATTTGAGCCCGCCCGTTGACGTGAGGTGTTATAACACATATCTCTATGTCCTTGTCTCACCCGGGTCATAGCCGGTGTAATCTTCATGACACACGGATACCAGAAATTCCTGGTCAAGGGTATCGACGGAATGACTGGATTCTTCAAAATCGCTGAATCTGCAAGGAGACACCGTGGCTGAGCTTGGCATTCGACCACCGGGGTTCAGGCTTCCCGATTCGACGCATATCGACGGTGTCCGGCTTCAGGTCGCCGACGTAGACCGATCGGTCGAGTACTACCAGACCGTCCTTGGCATGCAGGTGCTGAATCGTTCCGACGGACACGCTGACCTCGGAGCCGAAGCAGACGGGCGAGCGCTGGTCAGGCTGGCCGAGAAACGAGGCGCTCGCCCCGTGCCTCGCCGCGGGATGCTCGGCCTCTATCACTTTGCGGTGCTGCTCCCGGATCGCCAGTCGCTTGGAAGATTCATCGCTCATCTGGGTGAGATCGGAGCATATGCGGGAATGTCCGATCACCTCGTAAGCGAAGCGGTGTACCTCACGGATCCCGACGGACTGGGCATCGAGGTGTATGCCGATCGACCCGCGAGCACCTGGCGACTGGTGGACCAGCAGCTGGAGATGGCGACGAAGCCGCTCGATGTGGCGAGCGTCACCGAGGCGGCCGGGGGGAGGAAATGGGATGGAATGCCGGCCGGCACGAAGATCGGTCACGTGCATTTCCATGTCGGGGACATCGACGAAGCCGCGCGTTTCTACCACGTCGGTCTCGGGCTCGACAAGATCGTGTGGAGTTATCCGGGTGCGCTCTTCATGTCGGCCGGGGGATATCACCACCATGTTGCCGTGAATACGTGGGCGGCCGGTGCTCCGAAGGCGTCGGATGATGACGCCCGTCTGATGGATTGGGAGCTCGTGGTTCCGGATTCTGACGCGGTTCAGGCCGCTGCGGCGAGTGTCGCGACAGCGGGCTTCAATGTAGACCGTGATGGTGATGTCATGGTGGCGTCCGATCCATGGGGAATTCGGGTTCGGCTCCGATCCTGAGATCTTTGCGAGGCTGGGGAACGGGTTTTGTGAGACCAGTGAGACCGGTGAGAAGAGCGGCAGACCAGTCTTTTTATGGTTTTTAACACCATAAGAACGTGGTTCCTGGTCTCTCACCGGTCTCACTGGTCTCACAAAACCCTTTCCCCAGTCCTTTAAAGAGACTCGTCCTATAGGATATCCATTCAGAATCGAACCCTCGCCGATCCAGGGGTTGGGAGCATTCGCGACGGAAAAAATCCCAAACGGCACCCGCATCGTCGAATATGCGGGCGAGCGGCTCACACCGGTCGAGGCGGACGCGCGATATCCGGACGATGAAGGGAATCGTCACCACACGTATCTCTTCGCTATCGATGACGACATCGTGATCGATGCAGCCGTCGACGGAAACGAGGCGAGGTTCATCAACCACTCCTGCGACCCGAACTGCGATGCGGTCATCGACGACGGCAGGATCTGGATCGAAACCGTTCGGGATGTGGAACCGGGCGAGGAGCTGGCGTATGATTACGCCTACATTCTGGAGGAACGACACACTCCCGCCGCGAAGCGGCGCTTTCCATGTCACTGCGGCTCCGCGAAATGCAGGGGGACGATACTCGCGAAGAAGAGGTGAATCACCGACCAGGAAGGAGTGACGATGCGCCTGCTTTTCGCTGTGCTCGTTGCGGCCGTCGCGTGCAGCAATCCGCGTGATCTATCGAAGGAGCTGAAGCCAGGGACCGGTTTCGCTCAAGTGCCGGGCGGGAAGGTGTGGTACAACGTGGTCGGAAGCGGACATCGCACACCGCTGCTCGTCCTGCACGGCGGGCCGGGCGCGGGGAGCTACTACATGAAGCCGCTCGCCGCAATTGGCGACGATCGGCCGGTGATCTTCTACGATCAGCTTGGCGGCGGTCATTCGGACAGGCCGAATGATTCGACCCTGTGGACGATCGACCGCTATGTCGGCGAGATCGGCGCAATCCGGACAGCGCTTGGCCTCGAGCGCGTTCACATCCTGGGTCACTCGTTCGGAAGTATCATCCTCGCCGAGTACCTCAAGGCGAAGCCGAAGGGTGTGAGGAGTGCGATTTTCGCGAGCCCGGTCCTGGATATCCCCGGCTATGTCCAGGACGTCACCGGCCTGCTCAAAAAATTCCCCGACTCTACGCAGCGTGTGATCGTCGAAGCGGAGCGGAACGGAACCACGAATTCAGCGGCTTATCAATCGGCCATGATCGCGTTCTATCAGCAGCATGTCGCGCGCAGGCTGCCGTGGTCGGCTGATCTGGACAGCACCATCGCGCAGCTCAATCCCGCTCCCTATGTGTACATGCAGGGGCCGAGCGAGTTCACCATCACCGGCACGCTCAAGTCGTACGACGTGACATCGTCACTCGACGACATCGACGTTCCTGCGCTTTTCGTGACGGGCCAGTACGACGAAGCGACTCCGGCGAGGGTCAGGAAGTTCAAGCAGCTAACACCGGATTCGAAGATGGAAGTGATTCCCAATGCGGCGCACATGATGATGCAGGATGAGCCGGACGCATTCATCAAGACAGTGCGCGACTGGCTGCGCTACGTGGAGCGGGACTAGCGCTTGGGAATGCCTCCCCAGGCATTCACGATTGCTTCGCCCATCCGGCCGATTATGAGGTGCGCCTCCGTATCAGGCGAGTAGCGCTGATCGACGTTCTCCTTCGTGAGAACGCAGGTGACGATGCGGTTGCGGAGGTAGAATAGCGCGCATTCGGTACGAACCTGATCGGTTTCGCCGCTCTTGTGCGCCGCGCGAACACCGTAGACGTACCGCTTCAGCTTCTCGTCGTTGTCGTTGTGCTCGAGGATGTCGAGCATCGCGGAATCAGCCGCGCGGTTCACCGCCTTGCCCTGCGCGAGAAGCTCGAACAGGCGGGCCATCTCATTCGGCGTCGTCACTCCGAGTCCGTACTTGACGGAGCTGTCCATCGCGATGCTCGCCACGCGAAGGAATGACTTCGAGTGGACGCGGGTATTCGTGAGGCCGAGCGAGTCCATCTTGTTCCAGACGCGGCGAATGATGATGCGGTCGAGGAGAAGATTCGTCGCGGTGTTGTCGCTGATGGTGCTCATCAGCCACGCCGCGTCACGAACCGTGATGATGGTTCCGTTGTGCAGGTACTGAAGAATGCCCGACCCGGGTACCTGGTCGATCTTGAGAAGGGTGATCGGGTCGTCGAGCGAGAGCTGCCCCTTCGCAACGAGATCGTACACCGTCACGAGGATCGGCACCTTGATCAGGCTCGCTGTCGAGAATTTCTCGTCGCCCCTGCGGCTGAAGCGCACGTTGTTGTCGACGTCTATCACAGCGTACCCGACAATTCCGTGATGCGAATCGGCGATCGAGTCGAGCTTGCGTCTGAGAAGCGCGGTGTCGGCCCTGATCGGCGAAAGCTTTGGCGGGGTTTGTGAGTGGGCGACCGTGGCGGGTGAACAGCCAAGCGCCGCCGTGATCACGGCGGCGCTTGAAACAACGAGAAGAATGCGGTTCATCCGAGAGGCAGACAACCCGATGCTTTCTGTTCCGGAGTCAGGACGGCGAGGATGTTCTCGCGCAGGACCCTTCGTGCGGCCTCGAGACGCTGCACGGCAGCGGCGGCCTTCTGGAGAATCTGCGCCACTTCTTCGCGGGACTTTCCTGCCCTGATGGCAGCGTGAGCTTCCTCGAGCACCGATTTCACGAGAGCGAGATCAGCGCTGTTCTGCTGCTGGAACGCAACCTCGAGCGCCCTGATCTGGGCTTTTTGTGCGTCGGTAAGAGGCGGGAACCGGTCCGCTCGGCACGCTTTCGGTGAATGGGCGAGTATCCACGCGCGCTGTTCCGGCGTGAGCACGGCGTCGATGTCGGCCTTGAGCTTGGCTTCGGCCGCGGCGAGCCGCCGCCGGATATCGTTGCCTTTGGCGAGAATCGCTCCCACCTCGGCGCGTGTTTTTCCGGCTGCGATTGCCTGTTGCGCTTCGCGGAAAATGGCGGCGAGTGCTTCGCGGTCTGCCCGCGTCGCCTGCTGGAATGCTTCGACGAGCGAGCGGATCTTCGCGCGCTGCTCATCCGTGAGCTTCAGCTCATCGGGGAGCGCATTGACCAGGCGGTCCTGATACACCCCGGCGTCATAGCCGCCGGTCGAAGTGAGAGCGGTGCCGAACGCACCTGCGTCGAGAAGCGAGAGGTCAGTCGTTCCGGGTGATGTGGAGTCACCGGAACAAGCGAACGAGAGAGCTGCGACTGCGATGAGCACGGTCCTGCGCATTGGTGCCTCCTCAATGTTTAGCCGACGTCCCTGCGCGTTGGACGGCCGCTCCGCCCACTACGTTAAGGCAAACGCCTGACCGGCGCGACTCGGGGCCTGCTAATTGCCCGTCCGCCCCCTGAAAGGAGACGCAAGGGAACGACGATGACTACCTACGTGAATCGCGCCAGTTTCCTGGCGGGAATGCTGGCCGTCCTGGCCGCTTGTTCAAAGGACAAGCCCGGTCCCGGCGATACGGGCCTCGAAACGACGAAAAGCGAAGCCACGCCGGCTGCGGGGGCCGCTCGTGCTCCGGTTCCGGGGATGAGCGATGCCAACATCTTCTACGTCCTCGACCGGGCCAACATGCTCGACAGCGCCGCCGGATCGGTCGCTTTCACGAAAGGCACCAATTCGGAAGTGCGCGATTACGGACGGCTGATGATGCGCGACCATCACGATCTGAGACAGCGAGGTGCGGATCTCGCCAAACGGATTGCAATCGCGCTCGAGCCCCCGCCAAACGATGCCTCCCAGGCCCGGACTGAGAAGACGATGTCGACGCTCAATGGCGTCGCGAAGGGGAGAGACTTCGACAAGACCTACATCGACAACGAAGTGGAAACCCACAAGACGGTTCTCGAGACTCTCGTTGCCGCCATGGCCGCGGCGCAGAACGCCGAGCTCCAGAACATGATTCAAAAAGCCGCTCCGATCATTCAGGGCCACTTCGACATGGCGCAGGCGATTCAGCGCAAGCTGAAGTAAGGAGTGCTTCAGGGGGTAATCTTCGATGTCGACGGAACGCTCGTCGACAGCAACGAGGCGCACGCCGGCTCATGGGTGGACACGCTTCGAGAGGTCGGGATCAAGGTCCCGTTCGACGTGATCTGGCCGATGATCGGCATGGGCGGCGACAAGCTGCTGCCGTCGGCTGCGGGGATCGAGTCCGACAGCGACCTGGGGAAGAAACTCTCGGAGCGAAGGTGGGAGATCTTCCAGCGCGATTACCTCCCCCGTCTCAAGCCGATGCGTGGATCGCGCGCCCTCGTTCAGCGCATGAAGAGCGACGGCCTGTCTCTCATCGTGGCCTCGTCCGCGAGCGGCAATGAGCTCGGCGCGCTCATGGAGGCTGCCGAAGTTGCGGATCTCATCGAGATGAGGACTTCGTCGAGCGACGCCGAAGATTCCAAGCCGGACCCGGACATCGTTCAGGCGGCGGTGCGGAAAAGCGGACTGAAGTCCGACGATCTCATCATGCTCGGTGACACACCGTACGACGTGCAGGCTGCGATCGGCGCGCACGTGAAGCTCGTCGGGCTGTTGTGCGGCGGCTGGACAGCGCTCGAGCTGTCCGGCGCCGCCGCTATCTATTCAGATCCCGCTGATCTCCTTGACTGGTACGACGCTTCTCCCTTCGCGGTGAAAGCTTTCGCCGATTGAAATTACTTTCCCTAGAGACTGCACATCAGGTTGGAGCCGAGATACTGGCCACGGTCTCGGTCAGCTCCTCGTCGCTCACCTTCGACCCCCGTGCGGCAGCGCGTGCGAGATCCGCCTGCGCGATGATTCCGACGACACCCCCGTCCGCATTCACGATCGGGACACGGCGCACCTGCCGCTCGCTCATCACGCGCTCGATGTTCTTCACGTCGTCTTCCTCGGAGCAGCACTCCGGCGCGACGGTCATGACATTGCGCACGCGCAATCCGCCGTTCATTCCGTCCGCGATTGCGCGAATTGCGAGATCACGATCGGTGACTATTCCCACTACCTGGCCCCCTTCCACGACGGGCACACTTCCACAATCGTGATCGCGCATCATTCTCGCGACAGTCTGGATCGAATCGTCCGGCGAGCAGCAGCATGGCGCAGCTGTCATTAGCTCTCTGGCTTTCATGTGATTTCTCCGGTGGCGTAACACGTATTAGCCAAGCAGCGAACGTGCCAGAAATTCAGCGTTTTTCGAGGGTCATCTTCATGCCATGGCGCGGCCGGAGCGTTATGAGGGGCTGAACTTCTACCCGGTGGCCGGGAACGAGCCGCATTCTCCACTTTCGGGCGAGGGCGGCGAGCAGGAGAATCCCTTCCATCCACGCGAACTGCTCGCCTATGCAGACGCGGGCACCGCCTCCGAAGGGGAAATACGAGAATTTCGGCCGTGCCCCCTGCGCTTCAGGCGTCCAGCGCTCCGGATCGAAGCGCTCGGGGGAGGGAAAGTATCCCGGCAGACGGTGCACGATGTACTGGCTCATCAGTACAACTGACCGCCTCGGAATCGTGTAACCGCGCACTTCAAAAGGCTCGAGAGCGCGTCGTCCGATTGCCCACGCCGGCGGGTAGAGCCGCATCGACTCCGCCAGAACCATCCGGGTATAGGGCAGCGACGGGAGATCCTCGTAACCGGGGGCGCGGTCTCCGAGGGCCGTATCGATTTCGCGATGCAGCTTCGCTTCGACATCGGGGTGCTGCGAGATCAGGTACCATGTCCACGTCAGCGCATTGGCCGTCGTCTCATGCCCGGCCAGAAAAATCGTAAGCGCTTCATCTCGCAGCTGCGTATCGCTCATTCCCGTTCCGTCGCCTTCGGTATCGGTGGCGAGAAGCAGCATCGACAAGAGATCGCCGCGATCACCGCCCGACATGCGCCGCTCCTCGATCATTCCATAGATGATCCGGTCGAGCGTATCGCGCGCCGCGTTGAACCGCCGCACCGGCGGAATCGGCAGCTTTTCCAGGAGCTCCGTGAATGGAAGCATCGCGAGATTGAAGGATTCGAATGCGTGTGTCAGCGCATCTCCGATCTCTGCTGCCTCTTCATCGACATCAGCATCGAACAGCGTTCGCGCAACGATGCCAAGCGTGAGGCGCATCATCTCGCGATGCATGTCAACCGTCTCGCCGCCCTGCCACCGCATTGCCGTGCGCTCGGCGTAATCGACCATCGTTGCGGCGTATGCAGCGATGCGCGCGCGATGAAATGCGGGCTGAGCAAGGCGGCGCTGCCGCAGGTGGAATTCGTCCTCACTCGTCAGCAAGCCGTTGCCCAGCAGCCTGCGCGCGCGCTCGAGACCGCGGCTCTTGTGAAAATTCTTCTGATTGGTGACGAGGACATCCCGAATGAGATCGGGATGACTGAAGAGGTAGATATTCTGCGGCCCGATCCGCCAATGCGCGATGTCACCGTGCTCGCGCTGCATCGAGATCATCATCGCGAGCGGATTGCGCGCGATCTCGAGAACGAACTGTCCCGGATATCGGGCGAGTGACCGGGGCGGGATGCCACCCGCTCTCGCTGTTCTCGACCGGAAGCGGGGAATCCTGATTGGCGTGACGGGTGAAGACTCTGACGCCGAAGGCATTTCTAATGTTAACATTTGCAGCCTCGACTGACCTCCCAACCGCGACACAGCATCTTCATGATCAGACGCTTCATCCCGCTTCTCGCACTGGCTTCACTCCCCTCGACGGCAGTTACGGCGCAGGGCACGAAGAAGGCTACGGAAAAGACCGCCGCGAAAATCGCGTTCAACACCGCTACTTACGATTCGGCGATGCTTCAGGAATTCGCATGGCGGCCGATCGGACCGGCGGTGACGAGCGGCCGAATAGTGTCGCTCGCGGTTGCGGAAGGTCCCGAGTCGCGGATCGGCGACCGGCTTGGCAAGCTGATGTATGCCGCGTCTGCTTCGGGGGGCGTGTGGAAGACGACGAATGCGGGCACAACCTGGGAGCCCATATTCGACAACCAGAGCACATCCTCGATCGGTGACATCGCGATCGCTCCAACAAATCCCGATCTCATATGGGTCGGCACCGGAGAAGCGAACAACCAGCGCAGCTCGTCGTGGGGCGATGGAGTCTACAAATCGGAAAACGGTGGGAAGACGTGGCACCACATGGGGCTGCGCACTTCGCAGCACATCGGGCGAATCGTGATTCACCCCACGAACTCGAACGTGGTGTATGTCGCTTCCGCCGGCCCGCTCTGGGCGAGCGGAGGCGAGCGCGGTTTGTACAAGACGACCGATGGAGGAAAGACGTGGAAAGCGGTGCTCACGATCAGCCCGCACACAGGAGTGACTGAAGTCGCGATGGATCCGGCGGATCCGAGCATCATGTACGCGGCTTCATTCCAGCGGCAGCGCAAGGCGTACAGCTTCGTCGGCGGTGGACCGGAGACGGCGATCTACAAGTCGACCGATGGCGGAGACACGTGGAGGAAAATCACCGAGGGTCTGCCGAAGCGCGACATGGGGCGCATCGGTCTCTCGGTCAGCAGGTCCCAGCCGCGCACGCTCTACGCGACGATCGAAACGACTACCACCGAGGTCTACCGCTCGGACGACTACGGCGAGAGCTGGACGAAGAGAGGGACGTACCAGCAGTTCCCGTGGTTCATGGGACAGATACGCGTCGATCCGACCAACCCCGAGAGAGTCTACGAGCTCGGTGTCCCCCTCTTCGTTTCCGAAGACGGCGGCATGACGAGCCGTGCCATTGGCCAGTCGGCGCACGTCGACTATCACGCGATGTGGATCGATCCGCTCGACCCGGATCATTTCGTCGTCGGCAATGATGGCGGAGTGTACATCTCGTACGATCGCGGGAAGACGATGGACTTCGTCAGCAATCTTCCCGTCGCACAGTATTACGCGATTGGTGTCGACAACCGGCTGCCGTTCTACTACGTGTACGGCGGACTTCAGGACAACAACAGCTGGGCAGGGCCGAGTCAGACGCGCAATCGCCAGGGAATCACCAACAACGACTGGTACGCCACGGTCGGCGGCGACGGATTCTACTCGGCGATCGACCCGACCGACCCCAATACCGTATACGCCGAGTCGCAGAATGGCGGCATCATCCGGTACGACGTGAAAACCGGTGAGCAGAAGACCATCAGGCCGCAGGCGAAATTCGGCGAGCGCCCTTTGCGCTACAACTGGAGCGTGCCGATAGTGATCTCGCCGCACGATCACAAGACCGTGTATTTCGGCGCGCAGTATCTGTTCCGAAGCACGTCACGCGGAGATGCATGGGAACAGCTCGGCGGAGATCTCACGCGCGCTCTCGATCGCGACAAGCTCCCGCTGATGGGGAAGACGTGGGGGAAAGATGCAGTGGCGCGACATGCCGGCACCGCCGATTTCGGCAACATCAGCACGATGGATGAGTCGCCGCGCAGAAAAGGGGTGCTGTATGTCGGGACTGATGACGGGTTGATCCAGGTCTCGCGTGACGGCGGGGCGACATGGACGAAGATAGAGAAGTTCCCGGGCGTTCCGGACATGACGTATGTGAGCCGCGTCGTTGCATCGTCCCGCGACGAAGGAACCGTATACGCGACGTTCGATGGACACCGGAGCAACGACTTCAAGGCTTACGTGCTGAAGAGCGCCGATTATGGAAAGACGTGGGGCTCGATCTCTTCGAACCTTCCGGCATCGTCGGTGCAGGTAATACGCGAGCATCCGAAGCAACCTTCGCTGCTGTTCGTCGGCAACGAGATCGGCGCGTATTACTCGGGGAATGGCGGTCGCAGCTGGTCGAGGCTTCAATACAATCTTCCGACGGTCCCCGTGCACGACCTGCTGATTCACCCGCGCGAGAATGACCTCGTTCTCGGCACTCACGGTCGCGGCATTTTCATCATCGACGACATCACTCCTCTGGAGCGGCTCGCCGAGGCCGAGACATCCCCGACACATCTCTTTCCGGTGAAGCCGGCGACACTCTTCAACTACAACACCTCGTATCCGGGCGGAGTGGATGGCGCGGGCTCTCTCGGAGAGAGATCATACTCCGCGCCCAATCCTCCGTTCGGTGCCAGGCTCACCTACTACGTGAAGGACAGCCTTCCCAAAGGAAGAACTCTCACGCTCGCGATCTTCGATTCGACAAACCGCCGGATTCGAGATCTCACCGTGAACACGAAGCCCGGCCTGCACCGCGCGACGTGGGACCTGCGTCTCGCGGCGCCGTACTTCAATCCCCGAACGGGTGCAACGCAGCCGCAGGGCTCATTCGTCCTGCCGGGGCGATACACAGCCCGACTGACGACGAGCGGAGGCAGTGGCGTCGCGCCTGCGTCCGTCGAGACGCAGGTAGTCGTGAACGCCGACCCTCTCATACAGTTGAGCGAGGCCGAGTATCGCGCACTGCACGATCTCAGGATTCGCGCGGCCGCTGAGCAGGCACGCGTGCAGGGAGTAGTGAGAACCGCTGAGCTCCTCAAGGATCAGATGACCGAGGTGAAGAACGCCCTGAAGAATCTCACTGGCGCCGACAGCCTGTCGGCACAGACAACCGCGATCGAGCGAGACATCGACGACATTCTGGTCAAGGTGCGCGGCCGGCAGGGACCGGCGGCGGCCGAGGCCGATGACCGCAACCGATACGCTCCGTCGGTTCAGCAGCGGGTCAACGGTGTCGCGAATGAGATCGGCGACGTCACCTCTCCGCCGACGCAGCTACAGCGTGAAACGCTCGACCTGGCGATGAAGGATCTGGAGCGCGAGGTCGCGCGGTTGAACGCTCTCCTGACTACGCGCGTGCCCTCTCTCAATCGCGGACTCGACGCGGCCGGTGTGCCGTGGACTGCCGGACGTCCAATCAGGTAGCGCCGTGAACCTCGAGGATCTCCAGACTCCGTGTCTCGTTCTCGATAAGGGGATTCTAGAGCGGAATCTCAGGCGCATGAGCGAGCGGGTTCGCGCCAACCATGTCGCGTTGCGTCCTCACATGAAAACCGCAAAGTCCGCGGAGGTGGCACGGATGGCGACACGGGGAGAGGCGGGCGGAATTACCGTGTCGACGCTCGCCGAGGCGGAGTATTTCGCCGATAATGGATTTCGTGACGTGCTCGTTGCGGCGTCACAGCCTCCTCAGAAGCTGGACCGTGCCGCGGCACTGATCGACCGCGGAGTGAAGATCACTCTCGTCACCGACGATGTGGCAGCAGCGCAGGCGATCGCAGATCACCGCGGAGCGTTCAGGGTACTGATCGAGCTCGATTCGGGAGACAGGCGTGCCGGCATCGATGCGGACAGCGATGCGCTGCTCGAGATTGCGCGGGTTCTCGGCGGGAAGTTCGCCGGAGTGATGACGCACGCCGGCCATTCGTACGATTGCCGGAATGTCGCGTGTATCAAGGATGTCGCGGAGCACGAGCGCACAACGGTCGTGCATGCGGCGTCGCGACTCCGCGCGGCCGGCACCGAGTCAGAGGTCGTTTCGGTGGGCTCGACGCCGACAATGACGCATGCGGAGAATCTCGACGGAGTTACCGAGGCTCGACCCGGAGTGTACATGTTCCAGGATTTATTCCAGGCCGAGATCGGGTCATGCCGGGACGAGGACATTGCGCTGACCGTTCTTGCGTCGGTGATCGGCCTGAAGAGATCGAACAATCAGCTGCTCGTGGATTCAGGTGCGCTCGCATTGTCGAAAGACAGGAGCACGCAGGCTACGGAATACGATTCCGGGTACGGAAGCGTGTGGGATATCGACGGAAAGCCGGCGTTCGGCAACTGCATAGTGCAGCGCGTTTATCAGGAACACGGTGTGGTTGCATCCGACAGCCCCCTTCCGTACGACCGCCTTGAGGTTGGTGCGAGAGTGAGGGTGGCGCCAAACCACTCATGCATCACTGCCGCTGCGCACAATCAGTATTACGTCGTTGACGGCGGGCGTGAGATCGTTGCCGTATGGGATCGTGTGAACGGCTGGTAGATCTACCGGGGCAGTGAAAGGGTTTTGTGAGACCGGTCTCACAATACCATTTCACTTGCCCAGGACAGTTACTCTGACTTGGGGGCAGCCGATTCGGGAGCCGCGAGCTTCACCGACTTGATGTTCACGAACTCCATGATCCCGAAGTCGCTCAGCTCGCGGCCATAGCCTGAATCCTTGACGCCGCCGAAGGGAAGCGCAGGCTCCGAGGCCACCATCCCGTTGATGAACACGAGACCAGATTGAATGTCGCGAATGAAACGCTCTCGCTCGGCAGGGTTTTCAGTCCACGCACTTGCACCGAGTCCGAAGCGGCTCGAGTTCGCGATCTCGATCGCATCGTCGATGTCGTCAGCCTTCCATACGGATGCAACCGGCCCGAACAGCTCCTCTTCGTCGGCCGGGCTCGACCTGGGAATATCGACAAGCACAGTCGGCTGATAGAAGAAGCCCCTGGCCTCTAGCTTCTTCCCCCCGTGCAGGACTCGCGCGCCAAGTGATACTGACTTCGTTACCTGTTCGGCGAGCTCGTCTCGAATCGACTCTGTAGCAAGCGGCCCGACTTCGGTTCCAGGCTCCAATGGATCGCCGACTTTCAGCGCAGCAACGCCTGCGACGAACCGGTCGATGAATTGATCGTACACTGACGCGTGGACGATGAATCTCTTTGCAGCGATGCAGGACTGACCGTTGTTGATCATACGTGCAGTCACCGCCGTTGCCGCAGCGCGCGAAATGTCCGCGCTCGGCATCACGATGAACGGGTCACTCCCGCCGAGCTCGAGCACCGTTTTCTTGAGTGCGCGACCAGCTGCTTCGCCGACGGATCGTCCCGCGCCCTCGCTGCCGGTGAGCGTCACCGCTCTCACGCGTGGATCAGCTATGAGTGCCGCGACCTCGGAAGATCCCACGAGCAGAACCTGGAAGATGCCTTCGGAGAATCCAGCATCGAGAAGTATCTGTTCGATTGCGAGCGCGCACTGGGGAACGTTCGACGAGTGCTTGAGGAGCCCGACATTTCCCGCCATCACCGCCGGTGCGACAAAGCGGAACACCTGCCAGAACGGAAAATTCCACGGCATTACCGCGAGCACGGGCCCGACTGGCTGGAAATGGATCGCTCCCGCGCCGCCTGAGGTTTCGACCTCGCGAGGGGCAAGCATGTTTTCCGCGTTGTCGGCGTAATAGAAGCATGCGCTCGCGCATTTTTCCGCTTCGGCGATCGCTGCCTTGATGGGCTTTCCCATTTCGAGCGTCATCAGGCGGCCGAGCTCTTCCTTTCGCTCGATCAGCGTCTCGCCCGCGCGGCGCATCTTCTCCGCGCGACTCTTGAATGATGTCAGCCGGTGGATGTTGAAGGCTGCGACAGCCTTGTCGAGCTTCGCGTTGACTTCCGCGCCGGTGTGAGCCTCGAAAGTTTTGAGCGTCTCACCGGTGGCGGGGTTGATTGTCGCTATCGGCATTGCCTGTCCGTCAGCTCATTTAAAAACTGAATACTCCGTGTTGAGCTTTTATGTGGCTGCGAGGAGAAAGCTTATTGATACTGGATATACAACGGAGCAGGCGTAAGTCGAAGCACCTCACCGGGAGTGAGAAGCGGATCGCCCTTCTTCGTATCGTTGTGATAGAAGAGCTTGAATCCCGTGAACTGAACCGGCTCGGCCTGGATGTAATCGCGGTACGAATCGTACTTGAGCCACGGCGCGCCCCAGCCGTCCATGTCGATCACGATCTGCACGCGTGGATCCAAGCGAATGCCCTTCGTGTCGGTGACCATTTTCCGCGTGAAACGGTGAACCACCAGAACCTTCGGAGGCAAATTGTTCGCCTTCACGAGATTAGACAGGTAGTTCACGCTCCAGTTGATGTCCGACGAGCTCATGGTCCCGATCTTCTTTCCCGGCGGGTCGCCGGACTTCATCGAGAATTCGGGATCGAGGCCGAGATGGACATTCGGACGCTTGAGAAATTTCTCGAGCCTCGGAACCTCAGCCTGGACGTTGCTCTTTCCAACCTGGATGTCGAGGAAGAGGAGTGCGTTCCGTGTCTGCGCCCATGAAGAAACCTTCTCGATGAGTGTGTCGGGCATTCTGAGCCGGTACATCCCGTCGCGGCCAGGGGCGCCCTGTGCAACCACTACTATAAGGTGGAGTGCAGGCACAACCGGGGTTGCCGGATCCGCCTTGCTCCAGGCTGCGACTTCCTTGTCGAGCCTCGCGAGCATCTGGTCAGGCGGAATCTCTCCGAGGATTCCCATCCTCTTCGAGAGCGGGTTGCCGTAGTAGGCGACAATTCGCTTCCCGGGAAGAATCGATCCCGGCAGCGGCTCAGGCCCGGCCACGGGCCAGCGCGTCGTCTTGTTTCCGGCTCGAATCGCCGCAACAAGCGCAAGACTGTCCTTCTTGCTCCGTCCGCGAACTGACGGAACGGTGATCGCCGGTGGCTTGGCGGTATCAGCTGTCACTTCCGCGGCAAGAGTCGCCGAGTCGATGGCGACGACCGTTACCGGATTCATGGCCGGTGCAGCAGCGTCGATAGGAGTTGCGGTCTGGGCGTCTTTCGGCGCGCAGGCGGCGATCAGCGCGAGCGCGCCGGGGAGAATCGTGACACGAAACAGCATCAGCATACAGCCAGAACTCGAGTTTTTTGGGGAATTGGATGAAACCTAACGTGTAGGGGAATCCACCACGATCGGGCCCTGAGATACCCCGTGAAAATCGGGCTGCTCCCGACAGTTGGTCTACCTCCGGAATTCTACCTTCCGTGCGTAACCGACAACCGAGAGCGTCACCATGAAAGCAGTCGTTCGCAATCTCGTCACAGCAGGAGCCCTCTTCGCTACCGCCGCAGTCGCGGGTGGCCAGATGGCCCTTCCCAGAAACCTCTCCCTCGGCAAGGAAAGCCGCCTCTGGCTCGAGGGAACGTCAACCGTTCGCTCGTTCAAGTGCACGGCCAACAAGCTCGATGTGGCTGTCGTCGCCGAGACCGAAGTGGCTCCCGCCGACATGGTGAAGAGCGCTTCACTGACGGTCCCCGTCGCGCAGCTCGAATGCGGGAACAAGACGATGAATGAGCACATGCGGAAAGCACTGAAGGCCGAGGCGAATCCGCAGATCACGTGGAAGATGACTTCCTACCAGGTCGAGGGAGCCACTGTCGTGATAAATGGAAAGCTCACAATCGCCGGCAAGGAGAACGCGATCGAGCTTCGCGGAACCGGAAGCGCTGACAAGGGCACGATCCGATTGAAAGGCAGCAAGCAGTTCAAGATGACGGAATACGGTGTGAAGCCGCCGAGCCTGATGCTCGGCACAATGAAGGTCGGCGATCCGGTGACGGTGTCGTTCGACCTCGTACTCAGTGAGTGACTCAGATCCTCAAAGGAGATAAGACAATGAAATCCGCTCGTTTCAGCAAACTCGCTGCCGTCGCCGTCATGGCATTCCCCGCAGCTCTTGCGGCCCAGACCCAGGTCGCCGACAGCAAGACGGTTCCCGCAGCAGAGACCGCGACGGTCGAGACAGCCGACACCGCGAAAGTCGCGGTGAAGGAATCGAAGGAAAGCAAGTTCATGAGCATGGCGCCGAAGATCGAGATCCAGAACTTCCGCCCGTTCGACATGCGTGGCATCAACGTGTACGAGGCCCCGAAGGATCAGACCCCGTTCACCGGCTTCAAGCTCAGCTGGGGTGCCGGCTTCACGCAGCAGTTCCAGGGACTCGATCACAGCAACACGGCAGCACCCAAGCCCGCCAAGGATGCAGCAGGAAAGGACTACAATGCCAACCAGCTCATTCGCATTGGGCATGGCTTCAACAATGCCTCAGCGAACCTGTACCTGAACGCTCAGCTTGCGAAGGGCATCCGGGTTTCGCTCACCACGTACCTCTCCAGCCGCCACCACAATGAAACGTGGGTGAAGGATGGGTACTTCCTGATCGACGACTCCCCGATCGACTACGCGCTGCTCAACAACATCATGAAGTACGCGACGCTTCGAATCGGTCACTTCGAGATCAACTACGGTGATGCGCACTTCCGCCGCACGGACAATGGAAACGCGATGTACAACCCGCTCGTCGGCAACTACATCCTCGATGCGTTCACCACTGAGATCGGGGCCGAAGCGTACGTGAGAAAGAGCGGCTTCCTGGGAATGGTCGGAGTCACCGGCGGCGAGATCCGCGGAACGGTCAGAAATCCGGACAAGAGATCGCCCGCATACCTCGCAAAGCTCGGATTCGACAAGCAGCTCACGGAAGATTTCCGCGCGAGACTGACGGGATCGCTCTACACCAAGAAGCGCTCGAACAGCAACACGCTGTACAGCGGTGACCGCGCCGGCTCGAGATACTTCGACGTCGTCGAGAACACCGTTTCGACGGAAGCTGCCCAGGCCTGGTCCGGCGCAATCCGCCCCGGCATGAGCAGCAAGATCACGGCGATGCAGCTCAATCCGTTCGTGAAGTTCAACGGCCTGGAGCTGTTCGGCGTGATCG
>DASWQD010000029.1:0-2071 GCA_036398255.1 Gemmatimonadaceae bacterium
AGCGCCACGGTCGCTTCCTCTGTTATGTCAGGGAAGGGCTTGGTCTGTTTGATCTCGCGAAGCAGGTGACTTTCGGAGTCCAAGGTCCGTTTACCGTAGCCGTTAATGGTTGACAGGTCAAGTTTTGAACGGTTTTGCAACCGAAACGTTGCCGATTACCGGGGAAACCACAGAGACACAGCGCGGCATAGCCGCAACCAAACGTGTTCTATCGCCCCTCGCCCCGCGTCAGCGGGGAGAGATACTCTGTTGAGAGTCAAGCAGCTTTTTCCTTCCTGGGTCGTCGGCTAGCCTCCGCCGACCCAGCATCAAGCTGCTGGCGCAGCTCCTCCGCTTCGCTCCGGTCCTTCGGATGATCCTGGCTCAGCTCCGGCTGTTCGGCGGCTATGGCCGAATGGGGACATTCGGCCTTCGCGAGGGCCGACGCAAAAAGCACTGCGGTGTTGAAGTCGACGCGGCGCCGAAGAACGATCCAGATGCCGTGGAGCAGCTTCCGCATGACGGCGACGAGAGCCTGCTTACGTTTCTTGCCGCGTGCGACAAGCCGGTGAAAGAACGCTCGCGCCCCGTGGTCGTGACGAACGGCCGATAGCGCGTTCATGTACAAGATCGCTCGCAGCCTGGAGTTGCCGACCTTACTGATTCGCACCGGCTTCAGAACGCTCGTTCCCGACTCGAACACACGAGGATCCAGGCCGGCGTAAGCGACGAGCTGTCGCTCTGTCATTGTCCGATCGAGCACGGCCAGCTCTCCGAGCAGCAGGATGGCCGTGCGGCGGGCGATGCCGGGTACGCCGATCAGAATTCGATATTGCTCACGCAGATCAGCGTCGGCCACAATCACGTCGAACGCCGCTCGCTCGATCCGCGCGACGCGCTTCTTCAGTTGCGCGACATTGGCCTTCACGTCCGCGACGACTGTCGCACTCAGACGACTGATCCCTCGAGCATGCAGTCGGTTCTTCTCCGCCGTCGCGCTCTTGACGAGTTCCGTGACTCGTCTCGCCAGTTCTCGAAGTTCCAGAACGGCGACGCTTGGCCGTTGCCACGGCTGGAAGTCCATTCGCCGGACGAACTCGAGCAGCGTACGGGCATCGACCTCGTCGGTCTTGCTTCGCGTCGACATCGCACGAGCAAAGTCCTTTGCTACACGCGGATTGACGACCATCACCTCGTTCGACGCGCTGTCGAGCGCCATCGCTATCCCCAAGTGATAGACACCTGTCGCCTCCATGCAAATGCGCGCGTGCTTGCCGACCCACCGGACCAGTTCCCTGTGGCCCCTGCTGTCGTTGTCGAACTCCTTCTCTGCGTACACATCCGCACGCCACCGACATGCCGACAGCGTCTTCGCGCTCACGTCGATCCCCACCCACGTCTGAATGGATTGCATCCTCACTCCTATTGCGTTATTCAGACACGGGCTTCCCGACCCTGCACCATCACCTGCCGACCTTGTAAATGCTGGCTCCGACGCCTCAGATACTCTTCGGCCTTAGGTGAAGAGGGCGGGGAGCCTATCTCTCCCACAAGCTCGTCGGCTTCAGGGTGGTTCGGCTTCCCCCGCGTCTCACCTGAGAACATACAAGGGTGGCCGAAGGCCGGGTGAGGGGATTTTGCAGACGCCCCTCATCCGCGCTTCGCGCACCTTCTCCCCGCGCGGCGGGGAGAAGGGCGATAAATCCACTCTGTCTTGTCATGCGAACAGCGAGTGTCGTGTGCAGCCGACAGTGCGCCCTGTCCGTAGTGCGCTAACTCATTGAAAACACTCATCACCCCTATGGCACTTCGCTCGCCCTTCCTCCCGCCCCGGAGGTGCTGCGATGAAACGAATTCTCACAGCCGTGGTGGTGATGATGTTTGCGTTGAATGCGAGGGCTGCACGGCCACAGCAGATTCTGATCAATGAAATCGTCGTCGAGTCGAATTCGCGCATTCCGGACGAAGTCGTGAAGTCCGAGACGACGCTCGTCGCCGGGAAGTGGTACAGCGAGGATCAGATCCGCAACGGCGTTGCGCGCGTGCGGCGCATGCCGCTCATCTATGACGCGACGTATTCGATCGAAGGCTC
>DASWQD010000030.1:0-9549 GCA_036398255.1 Gemmatimonadaceae bacterium
CAGGAAATCTCAACTCAGCAGCAATCTTTTGTACGGCACTGGAGGCCACTAGGAAATGCGGTTTTATGGAATTGCGCTCGCAGCGAGCGCGGTTGTTCTCGGCGCGTGCGCCGGCGCAGACAAGAATGCCGGCGATACGACAGCCGTTGGTGTCGACACCTCGGCCGCGCCTGTAGCAGCAGCTCCGACGCCTGCTGCCGGCGGAACCGCCACGATGGCGGCAGTCACCGGCACGACGCACGAAGTAAAGATGATCGGCGACGCGCAGGGATATCGTTTCGATCCCGCCAACATCACCATCAAGGCCGGCGACGGCATCAAGTTCACCACCGTCAGCGGTGGTCCCCACAACGTCGCATTCGACCCGGCAGTAATTCCGGCTGACGTTCAGGGCCAGCTCGACGCGAACATCTCCGAGAAGATGGGACAACTCGCCAGCGCACTGAAGACGAATGCAGGTGAGTCGGTCACGGTCTCGTTCGCGAACATCAAGGCGGGCAAGTACCCCTTCTTCTGCACGCCACACCTTGCCCTCGGCATGAAGGGCGAAATCACGGTCCAGTAAGCAGCACAATGGCCCGAAAAAAGGCGGGAGCATCTCTGGATGCTCCCGTTTTTTTTCCGGGCAAGACCCCGCGATGGGGACTCTGCTGCCAGTTTCTCGATTCACCCATCAAGTTCCGCCAGGCAACGCATCGCTACTGCTCGGGCCTGAGCTACCGTGAAAGCCGCAGGTACCTGTCAGAGATTGTCCTTTCAAATGCACGGGCTCTCCGCGACGCGATAACAAGGTGCAGTGAGCTGGGAATTGGCGCCTTCAGGATTACGAGCCAGTTCATGCCTCTGGCGACGCACCCGGAGAGCGGATACCTGCCGGCTGACCTGCCACAGTGGACGGAGATCTCAGCGGCATTGACCGAAGCAGGGAATGTCGCGAGACACCATCGCGTCAGACTCAGCTTCCATCCTGATCAGTTCGTGGTGCTGAACTCGGAATCAGAGCGTGTCGTAGCCGCGTCAGTGACCGAGCTCGAGCACCAGGCACGGGTAGCTCAGGCGATCGGAGCAGAGGCGCTCACCTTGCATGGTGGTGGTCTGGCGGGAGGATCAGCTGCCGCGCTCGAGCGACTCGAACAAGGGATCGAAAAGCTGGACGCGAGTTCCCGCAGCCTCCTCGCGCTGGAGAACGACGACAGGCTGTTTTCTCCTGCCGACCTTCTCCCTTTCTGCGAGCGACTGGGTATACCATTCATATATGACGTGCACCATCACCGTTGCAGGCCTGACGGAATGACTACTCTCGAAGCGACTGAGCGCGGAATTGCAACCTGGCAAGGCCGCGAGCCGTGGATGCACATCTCGTCGCCGAAGGATGGCTGGAGCTCGACAAATCCACGGCTTCATGCGGACTTCATCGATCCTGATGACGTCCCTGAAGAATGGCGCGACCGCTCATTGACGATCGACGTCGAAGCAAAGCAGAAGGAACGCGCAGTGATCGCGATTCGGAATGCGATGAATGAAAGGTGGAGCGCATGAGGAGCCCATTCAGCGGCGCGACCTACTGGTGGACACAATCGCGATCGCGGAATGCCTCACGCCGGTTTGCCGTCATGGGAATTGTCGGCGGGCTGGTCTTCATCGCATCGCTGATTGCGTTCGTCCTCGTCCCGCGCCAGGCGACACGTGCCGCCGTCCGGGTCTCCGCAACGATTGAAGAGAGGCCGGATTCAAATCGAACCGTTGCGGTTCGCAATCGTGCCGCCGCTCAGATTGCTGCCGCTGACTCGATGCTCAACGCGGCAAGGCGAATCGCTGCACCGCCGCCGGCAGCTGTCATCGACACATTTCCGCCGGAAGCGATTGCACAGCGCCAGGCTCTCGCAGCTGAAGTAGCGACACTGAGCCGACTCATCGACCGCGCAGACAACGCTCCCCTTCCCGCCTCGTATCGTGCGCTTGCAACCGCGCCATCACTTGCTGATGACCCCGTCGTGCGCGCCCTGCTCGATTCCCTGCTGGACATCGAGCGTGAGCGCGATGCTTTTGGAACCGTCGGGGGCGTCGATCCGGTCTATGTCGCACTGACATCACGCGCGACCGCAGTAGGACGGTCGATTCAATCGATCGCCGAAGCGAAGAGATCCGTTGCGAGACAACAGCTCGCGCTGCTTCGCCCGGCAGCCCCGCCGCAGCCGCGCCGGATGCAGGTCGATACCACAAGGTTCCTTGCGCAGCGAGCGACAAGCGAGCGCGCATATGCCGATGCAGTGCGGGCTCTTGCTCAGATGCAGGCGGTGAATGAGCGGATCGACCAGGAAACGTCGAAAGCCCGCGATCTCGCAAACGTCGGGGCGCCGCCACTCGCGATGCTTGCCGCAGCTCTGGTCCTCGCGCTCACCCTCGGCTTCGGAGCATCGCTGTTCGCCGAGCTCAAGAGGCCGACGATCGCCGACTCGCGCGAAGCAGAACAGGTGACCGGAGTACGAGTTCTCAGTGTGATCGAGCCTGCCGAGTTCACCGCCGAGCGCGGGAGAAGACAGGCAGACGTCATTGCGCCTCCGCTGATCGACGTCGTGTCGGAAAGCTATCGGAGACTCTACCTCCACCTTGCTGCGACCGAAGCCAATGTGCCGGTTGTCACAGTCGCCGGAGACGATGCAGCAATCGTTGCGACAATCGCATCCAACATCGCAGCAGCGGCTGCATTCGAGGCGAGAAGTACGCTTCTCGTCGATGTCGATGCTGCAACGTCCACAATTGCGAGCATCTTCCGCATTCCCTCCAATCCAGGACTTGCAGGAATCATCGACGCCCGGTCGGAATGGGCAGGGTCGATCGTGCAGACGCTGATCGGCCGTGACCGCTACCTGGATGTGCTGCCGAGTGGAACCAAAAAACCCAAGGTGCCGGAAGGCTCGGCAGCGCAGAGAATTCGCGGCGATTTCGCGAGAATGGAAAAACGCTACGACCTGATCGTCATTGCCGCTCCGACTGCGTATGTGCAGCGCGGGCCGACGAGCATCATTCCCGGGCCGGATGTAGTTTTGTGCGCGAGAGTCGCGCACACGAGAATTGCGCGGTTGAAGGATCAGGTTCTGAGCCTGCGTGCGATGGACCTGCGCATTCACGGGATCGTTCTCTGGAACGACGACATGCCGGTAATAGAAGCGCACGATGAGCGCGGTGATCCGGGCCAACCAACCGCTTCCGGGACATTCAATCTCGCGGGAGCTCGCTGACGACGAGATGGCCGAGACGACAATAGATCTGCGCGGAATGCCACTGGCTGTGGCCTATGAAGAGCTCGAGGCCCAGACAAACGCTGTGCTCGACGGGATCGATGATCCGGTTGCCGCAATGGCGACTATCAGCGCGCTGATTCACAACTCGCTCGGCCATCTGTGGACCGGGTTCTATCGCGTTGTCGAGCCCGGCCGTCTTCTCCGAATCGGGCCGTATCAGGGAACACTCGGCTGCATGGAGATCGAGTTCGGCAAAGGTGTGTGTGGAGCTGCAGCCGCCGAATCGCGGACGGTAATCGTAGAGGACGTGCATGCATTTCCCGGACACATCACCTGTGACGCGCGGTCCCGCTCCGAGATTGTCGTTCCTGTGTTCGGAAAGAACAAGGAGCTGATCGCCGTGCTCGATATCGACTCCGAAGAGCCTAGCGCATTCGGAGAAGCGGATCGCGAAGGTCTCGAGCGGCTGATGACGTGGTTCAGCAGGGCGAAGTCATGAGCCAGCCCGGGTATTCAGACGCGATCAATCACGCTTTCGCATTCGCGGCAAAACATCACGATCGCCAGGTGCGAAAAGGAACGAAGCTTCCCTACCTCACGCAGCCGGCCAACGTCGCGGTGATTCTCACCCGCTATGGCCGTGACGAGATCACGATCGTCGCGGGCATTCTCCACGACGTCGTGCAGGATTGCGTTCGCGATGGGTTCACTCGGGAGATGCTGCAGCAGCGCATCGGCGAGAAGTTCGGCACGGACGTTCTCGCGATCGTAACGGCGGTGACCCAACGCCGGACAGATGACGATGGGATCGAGCTTTCGACGGAAGAAAAAAAGACCGACTACCTCGAGCGGCTGGCTGTGGCCTCTGAGCCTGCGCTCTGGGTCTGTGCCGCCGACAAGGTGCACAACGCCAATTCGATTCTATCCGATCTCAGAAGGACTGTCGACCCGGATTCAGTATGGTCGCGGTTGAGCGGAGGGCGGGCTGGAACCGTTCAGTGGTATCGAGACGTCGTCGATCGTCTGACGCAGGCGGGATTCAAGGCGCCCATAGTCGACGAGCTCCGCGCCGCAGTTACGGCAATCGAGAGCTTCGACTAAACCGATACAGCTTCCTGCCGGACTGCGTATGTACGGTCCACGTAGTCCTCGAGGATCTGTAGAAATTCAGGAACGATGTTATCGCCCTTGAGGGTGACCATGAGCTTGCCGTCCACATACACGGGAGCTTTCGGCTCTTCGAATGTCCCCGGGAGTGAGATGCCGATGTTGGCATGCTTTGATTCTCCCGGCCCATTCACGACGCAGCCCATCACGGCAACCTTGAGGTCGCTCACGCCAGGATACTTTGCGCGCCATTCCGGCATCTGCTCGCGCAGGTATGTCTGGATATCCTGTGCCATGTGCTGGAAGAACGTCGATGTGGTTCTCCCGCAGCCCGGACATGCAGTGACCTGAGGATTGAAGCGCCGAAGCTCGAGGGACTGAAGGATCTGCTGGGCTATCTGCACTTCCTCGGTGCGATCTCCTCCGGGTTTCGGTGTGAGAGATACGCGAATCGTGTCGCCGATTCCTTCGGAAAGAAGAATCGAAAGGGCCGCGGTGCTGGAGATGATTCCCTTGCTTCCCATCCCTGCTTCGGTGAGGCCGAGGTGGAGCGGATAGTCGCAGCGTGCAGCGAGACGACGGTAGACTTCGACGAGGTCCTGCACTCCGGAAACTTTCGCCGAGATGATGATGGCGTTGTGCGGTACGCCGCACTCCTCCGCGAGCTCGGCTGACCGAAGAGCGCTCTCGAGCATTGCCTCGATGTAGACGTCCTTCGCATCGAGAGGCTCCGCTTTCGCCGCATTGGCGTCCATCATGCGGGTGAGGAGGTCCTGATCGAGTGAGCCCCAGTTCACGCCGATTCGGACAGCTTTCTGATTCTCGGCCGCAATGCGAGCGATGATGCTGAAGTTTTCATCCCGGCGCTTGCTGCCGACATTGCCCGGGTTGATGCGGTATTTCGCTAGAGCTCGCGCCGTTTCGGGATAATTCGCGAGCAGAAGATGACCGTTGTAGTGGAAATCGCCGATGAGCGGTACCTGGACTCCGAGATCCGAGAGACGGGACGCGATTTCCGGTACAGCTGCTGCGGCTTCGTCGTTGTTGACCGTGATGCGAACGAGCTGTGAGCCGGCTGCGGCGAGCGCAGCAACCTGTGTCGCGGTCGCTGCTGCGTCGGCCGTGTCCGTGTTGGTCATCGACTGAACGACGACCGGATGCGCGGATCCGACGGGAATTCCGCCAACCGAGGCGGAGACTGTAGTTCTGCGTGGGTTGAAAGTCACTTCGGTTATCTTTGGCTGCGGTTAAAGCTAATCCTCTCACGCTCATTGGAGAGTCTTCGATGACTGATACACCTCCGCCGACCAAGCCATCCTGGAGGCGTCGCCACTGGCGGAAGATCACGGGCGTTCTAGTCGTGCTCATCCCGGTAGTACTCTTTGCGGCGTGGGCCGGAATCACACTTGGCTACGCCTATTCGAGAGGTGATCGCGCAGGTTACGTGCAGAAGATTTCGAAGCGTGGCTGGCTTTGCAAAACATGGGAAGGCGAGCTCGCGATGGTGAATCTTCCGGGTGCAATGCCTCAGATATTCAAGTTCAGTGTACGCAGCGATTCACTCGCGCACGAGATACAGAAGAGTCTTGGCAAGCAGGTCTCGATGTCGTATGAGGAGCACAAGGGCGTACCGACATCGTGTTTCGGGGAAACCGACTACTACATCACAAATATTCAAAAAGTTCAACCTTGAACAATTTTCTATTGACCGCATTTCCTGACCGTTGTATGCTTTCGCCCGAGTAACCGGCCTTGGGAGCCCTGTCAGGGATCCTCGAGTGCTTCATCCGGCGGAGCCCATAGTGGGCCGAGCCACAGTTGCCCCGGAGACGGTTTTCCGGATTCGGGATTTTTACCAGGAGCAGGAATGCGTACGACCGGCAAGGTAAAGTGGTTCAACGATGCGAAGGGCTTTGGCTTCATCACCCCTGACAACGGACAGAAGGACTGCTTCGTGCACTATAGCGCGATCTCCGGAAACGGATTCAAGTCTCTCGCCGAAGGTGATACGGTGGAGTTCGACATCGTCGAAGGACAGAAGGGTCCAGCGGCTGAGAACGTCACGAAGAGCAGCTAAGGCTGAGGTTACAATCGATTGAGAAAAGGGTGCCGAGAGGCACCCTTTTCTTTTGCTACGGCCCGGCTGGTCGGCCGCGGCGCGGCGACGGGGCGACTTCCACGGCATGAGCAAGGCGCTCGAGGAGCTCACTGCGCACTTCTTCGAGATCGATGGTCAGCGAGACTCCCTGCCCCAGGTCGATCGTAGTGGTGCCGCCCGGTTGCCGCAGCAGACTTGCGCTGAGCTCCAAGGCCCGCGAGATCGGCACCCCCAGAGCGTTCGAGATGCGGAGGGCGAGATCCAGCGTCAGGATCGCTTGAGGCGCTAAACGACGGGAGACTCCCTGGCGGCTTTGAGAGACTCCAGGGACCTCGTGATGCGACAGCACGTTGTCGACCCACTTTATCGGCATTCCAAGTGTAACTGCAGTTGCGGCAACGGTATAGGCTGGCATTCAATAATTATCCTAATCGTCAAGGATAATAGAATTTACCACATTTCCGCAGTCTCCGGTGCAACTATTGCCCCTGCGGGTGTAATCACAATGAACTACGAGCGAGCTACTAAACGCTCAAACCAGCACTTACGCAGGAGCAACACATTATGAAACGGATTACACTCGCGGTCGGCACACTCGCCGTCCTTGCCCTCTCAGCCACGACGAGCTCGGCCCAGTCGGCCAAGGCTATCAGCATTGGAATTTCAGGCGGCGCAGCTATCCCGGTCGGCGATCTTGGTGAGGACTACAGCACTGGATACAACGGCACGCTTTCGCTGATGTTCCAATCGGTTGGATCACCCATCGGCCTTCGGGTCGACGGCATGTACAACAAGCTCAGCGCCCAGGACGATCGTGTCGTTCCCCTTCCAGACATCATTCTTACTTCCGCGAACGCCAATCTTACCTATGCGCTCCCCGGCGTCGGGATCCGCCCGTATCTCATCGGCGGAGGCGGCATCTACGGTTACAAGTCTGATGTCAGTGGCGCAGAAACGAAGACTAAGTTTGGGGTAAACGGTGGCATCGGCGCTTCCTTTCCGCTGAGCGGTTTCACGACCTTCATCGAGGCACGCTATCACCACATCTTCACCGAGAATCAATTCGGCAACAGTGCTCCAACGCAGTTCGTTCCAGTCACATTCGGAATCAGTCTCTAGAACGATAAAGCCGGGCAGTTTTTTGCCCGGCTTTATTTCGTTCGGATGGTTAGATAATAATCAAACCGCCCGCAGGCTCAGCTCGTTTCCTCGAGGCGTGTCGCGCACAGGACGGATAGCACTTTCAGCGGCGGCAATCTGCGCGCGCACTGCATCGGGCCCGGTGCCGCCAGGGACACCCCGACGAGATACGGACTGCACCGGATCGAGACATTCCATCGCTTCCGCCTCGAAGAAGCGATGCGCGCTCGAAAAGACTTCCGGCGGAAGGTCGGTGAGCTCGCACCCCCTCGTCTCGGCTTCACGAATCAGATTGCCGACTGCTTCGTGCGCTTCCCGGAACGTGATGCCCTTGCCCACCAGATAGTCGGCGAGATCCGTCGCCATCATGGTGCTCGACAACGCTGCACGCATTCGCTGTCGATCGAACCGAATTTCTCCGAGCGTACCGGCAACCGCCGGAAGCACGAGCAAGATCAGATCGACAGCACCAAACAACGCGCGCTTGTCATCCTGCAGATCCTTGTTGTAGCCGCTCGGCAATCCTTTCAGTGTTGCCAGAAGTGCGGTCAGATCACCCAGCGTGCGCGCACCAGAGGCTCGCGCGAGCTCGAGCGCATCGGGATTTCGCTTCTGCGGCATCATGCTGGAGCCGGTCGTAAATGCCTCACCGAATTTCACGAACCCGAATTCACTCGAGCCATACAGGATCAGATCTTCAGAGAGGCGCGAGAGATGAGCACCTATCAGCGCAACTGCGAAGAGAAGCTCGGCGATGAAATCACGATCGCCAACCGCGTCGATGCTGTTCAGCGACAGGGAAGAGAAGCCGAGGCTGCCCTGGAGGAGCACGCGTGATATGGGATATGCGGAGCCGGCGATTGCGCCTGACCCGAGGGGAAGGACCGCGGTCGATCGGGCAACTGAGGCAAGGCGGGCGCGATCGCGCTCGAGCGGCCAGAAATGCGACAGCATCCAGTGCGCCCCACTGACTGGCTGTGCGCGCTGGAGGTGTGTGTACGCAGGCATGAGATCCTGCTCGAGCGAAATCGCCTGATCGATCATCACCTGCTGCAGTGATCGCACTGCCTGATCGAGATCGACGACTGCATCCATCGTCCAGAGACGCGTTGCGGTCGACACCTGATCGTTTCGGCTGCGTCCCGTATGAAGCTTCGACGCGACATCACCGACTTCTTCATGCAGCATCCGGTCGATCATCGTGTGCACGTCTTCGTCTGATGCCTGGGGCAGGGCACCCTCGCCCAGACGCTCGCCGACCTTCGTGAGACCAGTTTCTATCTGACGGCTTTCGTCGAGCGTCAGAACGCCGGCACCCCACAAGGCCATGGCCCACGCCTTGGACAGCCGGATGTCATGAGGCCAGAGCCGGAAATCCGTTCCGATCGACCGGTTGAGCGCTTCGAGTGAAGCAGCCGTGGGAACGGAAAATCTCCCGCCCCACAGCTTGTGCGACTTCTGGTCGCCAGTCACGGTGGTCAGTCCTGCCAGGAGGCAGCGAGGACCGGTGCCTCTTCAGTTGCCGACACAGGCGCGACAGCCCTTGCTGCGAGCTCACGATCCCTGACCGCGCGGACGCGATCGGGAAGGGAATAGAGCCTGATGAAGCCGGCAGCATCACTCTGCTGATAGACGTCGTCCTCGCCGAACGTGACGAAGCGCTCGTCGTAAAGCGCATACTCGCTCGCACGGCTGACGACACTGACGGTGCCCTTGTACAGCCGAAGGGTCACGCCGCCCGTGACGCGCTCCTGAGTGACGTTCACGAATGCGTCGTAAGCTTCACGCTCGGTGGTCCACCAGCGCCCCTCGTAGACGAGATCAGCGTAGCGCGGTGCGATGAGATCCTTCGATGCAAGAGTGCGCCGATCGAGGATGAGCTGCTCGAGCTCGCTGTGCGCGGTGTAGAGCAGCGTGCCGCCCGGCGTCTCGTAAACTCCGCGCGACTTCATTCCCACG
>DASWQD010000031.1:0-5775 GCA_036398255.1 Gemmatimonadaceae bacterium
AAAATAGCGATGACCAGAAGAGGTCGCGCTCCGAGGCCGAACGCGCCGATCGCCATCAGCGAACAAAGTGGCAGCCAGCTCGCCCAGACCAGTCGGTCGCCCACGCTCCCAAGGGGACCGCCGAGCGCCGTCCGGAATCGCTCGATCATCGGAGCGGGAACGCCTTCCAGCTCAGCCCGCGCAAGCGCGCCGACAGCGACACCGGCAAAGTACGGATGGGCGTTGAAATACCGCGCATGTCTCCCGAGCGCTTCCGCGTAACGCTTTCCGTCGGGGCCTCCGGGAAGCATGCGCAGCGCCGGCTCCGTGCAGAACGCAATACCGTTGCCGATCATGGTCTCGTAATTCCACGAACCCTGCACGGCAAAGAGACGCAGGTAGATGCGGAGCCAGGTTCCCATCGGAAGATTTCTCGCGACAGGCGACGCCGCAGGAGCCGCGCTCGCGCTCATTCGGACACCACCACGATTGCGCCGACGGCAAGCCCCGCTATGAACAGGAATCGTGCGCGCGGCACCGCGTGGAAGATTTTCCAGATAGCGCCGGCCGACACGGCAGATACCACTGTCACCACGGCTGCCCGTGAATACCTCGCGTCCGTTCCCCAGGTGGCGACGATCGCTTCGATCAACCCGTGAAAGACAATCATCGCGAGGAGAGTCACCGCGAAACCGCGCACCAGATCCGCGGAGAGACCGTATAACTGGAGGCCGTTGACTGCCTGCCGCGAACCTTCATGCAATGCTGTCCGCTCGCGAGCGGCAAGCGACGCATTCAGCCTCCTGAGCCACACCATGCTCTTGCCGCTGAGGAGAGCGGTGACGAGCGCTGCGAAGAGACTGGCAGCGAGTGCACCGGGCGGATCATTCGGCTGGGATGCGTACAGCGCGCCGCCGACGACGCTCGCCGATCCCCACTCCGGATATCGGGATGCGCCAAACGGCAGCATCTCGAGCGCGAGGAGCTCGAGCACGGCACCCATGACGAGTCCCGCAGGCGCATTGCCGATGAACGCCCCCGCAACAGTCGCCGCGACGATTGGGCGCGATATCATCGCTTGCGGAAAAGTCACGACGTCCATTCCGAGAAATCCGCCGAGCAGCGCAATCGGCAGCAGGTCGACGAGGATCACGCGCTTCTCGCCTCGGGCGGAGCAGCCGCGATAATCTCACTCATCGGAACTTCACGGGCGGCCGGCACATCCTGCGCCGTGACCTTCACTCCACTTTCCACCATCGCCCGAAGCTGGATTTCCTCCTCTGGCGCAAGGAATACATACCGCAGCTTCTGAACTCTTCCCGCGCGGTGGTGAATGCCGCCGACGTTGACCTCGCGAATGCTCGACACGCCATACACGAGTCGTTGCATAGTGGGAATGTCGGGCGCGACCAGAATTCCCTTTCGCTTGTCGGATGCGTAGCGGTCGTGGTCCCTGATCGCGGTCGCAACGTCCGCGAATATCAGCTCCATCTCGGGCGGCACGCCCATCCGGTAGAGGTCCTGTTCCCAGTCGCAGCACGCGACGTTGTCGTCGACCAGGACGATGAAGTCGATATCGAGGGGCTGGCCCCATCCGACTACGACCTGTCCGTGGATGAGCCGGTCGTCAATGCGGTACAGCGCGACGGACATCTACGCTCCGCCGTACGCGCCCATCGCTGCGCGTCCCTTTTCAACCGCGGTCTTTGCGGCGGCAACCGGATCTGTCTCGGCCTGAAACACAAACTCGAGCAGTGTCGCGAGGTTTGCGCCTGTTACCAGAACGAGATCGGGATTCTGCCGCATCAATCGGCGCACGGCGAGCGTCGCACTCCCGCCAGGAAGGTCAGTGAAGAAAACTTTCACTCCCGATTCCGAGGATACCCGGTTCAGTCGCGATTCGATGTCATCACCGCTGAGTCCCTGATTCGAGAGGGGCACGAACACTTTCCCTCTGCCGGATATCTGATCGACAGCGTTTACGATGCCTTCGGGGAAACTTCCATGGCCGGCGACGATCGCGCGTGGAGCACTCGGCGCTTCGTCCAGTGAGTCATCGCTACTCTTCATCTTCCTGGAGATAATCGCGGACGTTGCCCGCTGCCGCACGCCGCATCTTTCCGATCAGCCTCTCGTTGAATGCTTCCGCGGGGTTCACACCGGAATATCGCAGCAGATGATTGAGAGCGATGACTTCGGCGATCACAGTGATGTTCTTGCCCGGATTCAGCGGAACCGTGATGAGCGGGATCTCAACGCCTAGTATGATTGTCGTCTCGACATCGAGACCCGTGCGATCCACGACGGCCGTCTGATCCCATTCGGTAAGCCGCACCACGACTTCGATTCGTTTCTGCTGCCGGACTGCTCGAATTCCAAAGATGGACGGAATGTCGATCAGCCCGACTCCACGTATCTCCATGTGGTGCCGCTGAAGCTCGTGTCCTTTTCCGATGAGAACGTCATTCCCGCGGCGCGTGGTGATGACGAGATCATCGGCGACGAGCCGGTGTCCGCGTTCGACGAGATCGAGCACGCATTCCGATTTGCCGATGCCGCTCTGACCGGTGAAAAAGAGTCCGACACCGAAGACGTCCGCGAGCGAGCCATGGAGCGTCGTCGTCTCGGCAAACTCGCCTTCGAGCACCGGCTTGATGCGGCGATAGAACTCGGCGGTTTTCAGTGTCGTTCGCAGGAGCGGGATGCCGGCCTTTCCTGCCTCTTCGCGCAGTCCGTCGGGTGTCTCCTGATTCTTCGTGACGATGACCGCCGGCATCGGGAACGTGAAGAAGCGCGACAGAATGCGAGTCCGCTCGCTCGAGGGGAGGGACACGAGATACGTGATCTCGGTTTCGCCGAGTACCTGTAGACGCTCGGCTACGAAGCGGTCCACGTACCCGGCCAGGGCAAGCCCGGGACTCGAGATGTCGGAATTGGGGATGATCGCGTCGAGCCCTACCCCTCCGCCGATGTCAGAAAGGCTTAATGTTTCGCCAAAGTTCTCGAGGAATTTTCCGACAGTAGGCTTTCGGCTCAAACGGCAGCCGCCTTTCGGGCACCTGCCGCCCGCCGGGCGGTCCTGCGGCCGGCTCGCAGAGGACGTATCTGCGAGATGAGCCGGTCCATGGCGGAGGCGAAGGCAGGCCCGAAGAATTTGGCCTCGCCTCTCGCGATGAGATCGCGCTGGCGGGGCGCATGGAGGAGAATCTCGACACGCTTCACGGGTCCATCTTGCTCAAAGCGAATTATTCCGTCAACCGTTCTGCCGATTCGAAGCGCCGCGCGCCTTACGGCGGCTTCGGCTCTGCGACGCATGCGGTCGGACACGTTGGCATGATGGGCGTGAAAGATTATGTCCACTTCTGATTGCCTCTCTGCACTACCTGCTGCAGATGCTCTATGGTTTGTCGTGCTGAATTGTCCCAGGTGAACCGTTCGGCAAAACGCCTGCCCGCATTGCCGATGGTCTCGAGCATTTTCGGCGCTTCGATTATCCGCCGCATCGCCGCAGCGAGGGCGATCGTGTCGCCGTGCGGAACCAGGAAACCCGTCTCTCCGGGAACAAGCGACTCGCGCAGTCCGGGAGAGTCGCTCGCAATGACGGGAGTTCCGCACGCCTGAGTCTCCAGGTTGGTCAATCCCCAGCCTTCCTTCGGAGACGCAAACACCGTAGACCATGCGCGCCTGAGCAGGTCCCGCTTTTCCTCGGCGGAGATGTACCCGAGAAATCGCACATTCTCGTCGATGCCGAGCGCGGACGAGAGCTCCTCGAGGTGTTCGCGATAGTCGCCGTCACCGGCGATCGTCAACTTTGCGCGGGGATCATCGAGAGTCGCGAAAGCCTGGAGAATCAGGTCGACTCCCTTGTATTTCTTCAGGCGGCCAACGTACGCGAACAGCGGCGTTTCGGATCGCATGGCGGGGGCGGGCGTGAAGAATTCGGTGTCCATGCCATTGTAGATCACGCGAATGCTCTTCCGCGGAATTCCGCGCTTTGCCAGGTCGTCGGCAGTGCTCTCGCTCACCGCTTCGAACGGCCGTCCCTTGTAGACCAATGAGATGCCCCGCTCCGCTACCCATACTGAGGCCGCCATGTGCAGCGGCGCCTCCCGGAAGATTGTAGTCCCGAACAGATGGTGCACCAGACCCACCACCGGGGGCCCACCCCAGCGGGGTGTGTAAAGCGGAATCTTGTTCAGGTCCTCGACGAGAACGTCGTACTTGTTGCCTGCGAGCCGCTCCTTGAAATAGCTGCGTGCGTTGAACTGGAATGAATACCGCGACCCCGTGCGGTGGACATCTATGCCGTCGAGGAACGCTCGCGGCGGGGCGCCCTTCCAGCCGCTCGCGAGGAGATCCACCCGGTGACCACTCGATACGATGCGTCCGAAGATTTCATGGAGGTGCACCTCGGCCCCTCCGCCATTCGGATTTTCCCTGTCGTTCCAGTTGACGACGAGGATTCGCACTTACAGCACGCCCGCTCGGCGGGCGTAGGCGTCGAGCACGCCGTTGACGAATCGCGCGCTCGCGGCGGTTCCGAATCGCTCGGCGAGCCGCACTGCTTCCTGTATCACCACACGCGGAGGCGTCTCTCCGCGCTGCAGCTCGGCTGCGCCGAGACGCAGAACCGATCTCTCGATTGCTCCAATGCGCTCGAGCCGCCAGTTGTCCGTCACTGCAATGAGGCCAGCGTCGAGGTCAGCATGGGCCGCGGCAAACGTGCGCACGATGCCGCCTGCGAACTTGCGCTCATCGGGCGCCACTGCGAGGTCGTCCCACACCTTCAATGCAACGCGAGTTAGGTCTTCACCAGTCCGGAGATCCCACGCATACAATGCCTGGAGGGCACGCGCCCTCCCCCGGGATTCAACTCTCATCAGATACGTCGAGCTGATCGAGCAGGTCTGCCATCTCGAGCACGGCGACCGAGGCGTCCCACCCCTTGTTGCCATGGGCTCCGCCCGAGCGCTCGAGCGCCTGTTCCATCGTATCGCAGGTCAGCAGACCGAAACCCACGGGGATTTCCGCGTCGCGCGAAGCATCGGACAGCCCTCGCGAAGCTTCCCCGGCGACATAGTCGAAATGCGGCGTGTCACCGCGGATCACCGCGCCTAACGCAACGATTGCGTCGTATCGCTCAGTGGACATCGCGCGGCGCACTGCGAGAGGAAGCTCCCATGCGCCAGGGACCCACACTACGTCGACGTCGTCGAACGCGACGCCGTGGCGCACGAGCGCGTCGAGCGCGCCGTCGACCAGCGCACGCGTGACGTTTTCGTTGAACCTGCTCGCGACGACGGCGATGCGTCTGCCGGCGCCTGCTGGGTTGCCTGTGAATTCAGCCATTCAGGAGGCGAACAGGTGTCCCAGCTTGTCCCGCTTGGTGTCGAGATAGCCCGAGTTTTCCTCCGTCGCATCGGGCACGATCGCAACCCGGTCGTCGACGACGAGCCCGTAGCCTTCGAGACCGATGAGCTTTCGCGGGTTGTTCGTGAGGGGGCGGATGCGCCTCAGCTGAAGGTCGAGAAGTATCTGCGCGCCGATACCGTAATTTCTCAGATCGGGCTTGAATCCGAGCTGTTCGTTGGCCTCGACGGTGTCGACGCCCGTATCCTGGAGCTCGTACGCCTTGAGCTTGTTGAGGAGGCCAATGCCCCGCCCTTCCTGGTCGAGGTAGACGATCACACCCCGCCCTTCCTCGGAGATCATCTTCATCGCGGTGTGAAGCTGCCATCCGCAGTCGCAGCGGAGCGAATGGAAGACGTCGCCGGTGAGGCACTTCGAATGCATTCT
>DASWQD010000032.1:0-2196 GCA_036398255.1 Gemmatimonadaceae bacterium
GCTAAACTGACGCGTAAGGCTCAGTCGTCAGGTATCTCAATCCAGAATCGACCATCAAAGTTACGACTGTCGCACCCGGTCCGAGTTTCTGCGCGACGCGGATTGCGGCCACGACGTTCGCACCGGACGACGTACCGGCGAACAATCCTTCCTCGCGCGCAATCCGGCGCGCCATGTCGATTGCGTCCTGCGTGCTCACCGGAATGATCTCGCTGACTTGGTCCGGTCTCCACAACGGCGGAATGAATCCGATCCCGATTCCCTCGATCTTGTGAGAACCCGACGGACCTCCGGAAAGCACAGCCGATTCTGCCGGCTCCACGGCCGCGATGTGCAGATCCGATTTGTGCTGTCGCAGTGATTCCGCAATACCGTGAATCGAATGCGCGGTTCCGACCGACTGGACGATCGCATCAACCTTCCCTTCCGTCTGCCTCCAGACTTCATCGCCGAGCGCGTGGTACCCGGTGATTCCGTCGTGATTGTTGAGCTGGTCGCACCACCAGTGTCCCGGCTGTTCGCTCAAGACCCGCGACGTCTCGATGATGGTCTTTATCAGCTTCTCGTTGATCTTCCCCTGATCGCTCGGTACCTCGGTTACCGTTGCGCCGAGTGCGCGCATGGTGCGCCGTTTTTCCATGCTGAATGCGTCGGATGTGACGATCGCGAGCTTGTAGCCGCGTGCGGCGCAAACGAGGGCGAGAGAGATTCCTGTTGTTCCCGCGGTGTACTCGACGACGGTCCCGTCCGGCGCGAGCAATCCCTTCGCGATCGCTCCGTCGATTATCGAGAGCGCCATCCGGTCCTTCATGCTCCCGGTGGGGTTGGCCCACTCGATTTTGGCGAGGATTCGCGCGCAGCCCTTCGGGACCACTCGCGTGAGCTCGACTATCGGGGTGTTGCCAATTGCGCCGAGGATGGATGGCGGTACCATGGCGCTAATATGCGACAATCCCTGCAAGGCAGTATGAAGATTTCGAGACCTTCCGAAGCGGCGAGGGCGCCAAGGCCCTCGCCGCATTTTGCTCAACAGGTGATAGCGGGATTCCAGGGATAGAACATCCCGAGCGGGTTGGGTGACCAGGCCCAGACGTGCAGCTCGTAATGCGGAATGCTCCCGGTTCCACCCGGAAAGGTGTGACTGCTCGCGAGCAGCGGCTGCCCACGAATTTCCGGAGGCGCGGCTCCAGCACCGTGCGCCGCTTCCCATGCCGCGGTGAATACAAGGTACTCGACGCCAACGAGCTTCATCTTCCCGTTTGCCTTCTTCTCGTAGAGCAGCATCTCAGGCCGCGTGAGATCGATCACCGCATCAGCACCGGCAGGGTTCGCGGCGGACCCGCGAAGCGAGACGTTCACCCGGTGATAGCCCATGTTGCCTTCGCTGTTCGATGGACACGCGGTGGTAGCAGGGTCGGGCGACCATACGGTATATCCCGCGGCAATCGCCTTGTCGATGTCATGAAAACGGGCGGTGGCGCGCCTGATCTCTGCCAGGCCCGACTGCACTTCGGCTGACTGCTCGAAGCTGGGGTTCTTCAAGGCGGCCATAGCAGCCATGTCATGATCCATCATTGGCTGAACGGGGTCATCGGCCCTGCACGCGACTGTCAACGCCGTCGCAAGAACGAGAGAAATCGCTCGGTGCATCTGTACGTCTCCACGTATCTGAGGTTTGATCGGCCGGGGCGCAGGCTTGCCCCCGGCTTGACCGCGCCTCATCATACCTGCCGACTCTCACACGTTTCTCACCGGAAACTCACAGGATGCAGTCGCCGGGAAAATGTTTCAGCTGAAGCTCCTGGGAGGCTTGTCCCTGCAGGCAGGTAGCAGTCAGCCGCCTGCGGCGGCGTTGCAGTAAAAACGACTCGCGATTCTTGCCATTGTCGGCCTTGCCGGCAACCGCGGAATTTCCCGCGACCGCATTCAGGCCTACCTGTGGCCTGAGAGTGATTCCGTCAGGGCACGGCACGCCCTCGATCAGCTCGTGTATGCGACACGGCGCGCTCTTTCCATTGACCCGTTCCTCGCTGAAGGACACGAGCTGCGACTCGATCCGGCTGTCATGTCCACGGACACGGCGGCATTCGAGTGCGCGATTGAATCCGGCGAACTCGAGCGCGGCGTGGCGCTGTCCCGCGGTCGTCTCCTCGATGGCATAGCCATCGGAGAAAGTCATGAGCTCGAGAATTTCAT
>DASWQD010000033.1:0-5918 GCA_036398255.1 Gemmatimonadaceae bacterium
AGCTGTACCCCACAATCGGATCTGCCGGGACGATCTGGCTCGCTCGCAACCTCGACTTTACCACTCCGGCGTCCTGGTGCCGCAACGACAACCATGAAGAATGCGCCGAGTATGGGCGGCTGTACTCGTGGGAGGAGGCGAAGACGGCGTGTCCGGCCGGATGGCATCTGCCGACTGAAGAAGAGTGGCTTGCCATTCTCGATGACACCGGAGACGCGAAGCAGTCGTACACCGCAGCGACAACCGGATCGTTCGCGATCACGATGGGCGGCTCGCGCGCGCCGAACGGACAGTACAGCGACACCGACGGGATCTACTGGACGAGCTCATCATGCGGGACCGACAGTGCGTCGGTAATTCTGTTCGACCAGGATTCGGCGAGCGTCGGACCGAAATGCCATCCGGTAGAAGGATGGGGGCTATCAGTACGGTGCACTGCTCAGACAGGGCCATAGACCCAGAAGGTGGCGGGTCCTGGGTTACCGGTTATCCAGTTCTGGGTTATCCGGTTTAAACCGTAAACCGATGACCGAATAACCGTCTACCCACGACCCGCCACTGTCTGGGTCTATGGTCTCCCAGTCGGTGCTGACATGTAAGCATTCGTTTAACTCACAAATGCTTGTTGACAGACCGCCATCTGTGCCGTAATCAAGGGGCAAACAACGGATCACGGAGGCATCCATGCGAGTCAGTCGTCTTGCGTTCGCCACCCTCTTGCTGTGGTCCGCCCCAGTTCTCGCTCAACGAACGGTTACCGGGACGGTCATCGACGCGCAGTCAGCTGTGCCACTTGTCGGCGTAAGTGTCACAGTGCGCGGAACCACAACAACAACCACAACCGGCGCCGGAGGCAGATTTACAATTGCCTCAGCACCAGAGGGCCCGATTACTGTCGTGATCAGACGAATCGGGTATCAACCGACCAACATAAATATCCCGGCGGGACAGAATGACATTCGCGCGGTGCTCACGCGCGACCTTCTGCATCTGTCCGACATCGTCATCACCGGCCAGGCGACAGCCGTCGAGCGGCGCAATCTTGCGAATGCCGTGTCGACTGTCAGCGGCGAAGACGTGCAACGCGTATCGACGCAAAGCGTGGAGCACGCGCTACAGGGGAAAGTCCCCGGCGCAACGATCTCCGCAAACTCCGGCGCACCGGGCGGAGGCGTGCAGGTTCGGCTGCGCGGAATCACGTCGATCAACGCAGCCTCTGAACCGCTCTACGTCGTAGACGGTGTCGTGATGAGCAACGTCGCGATTCCGTCGAACCAGAACGCGGTCACGCGCTCGACCGGCGGATCGAATCCGAACCTCACGCAGGACGGCCAGGTCAACCGCATCGCAGACCTGAATCCGAACGATGTCGAGAACGTCGAGATCCTGAAGGGCGCAGCAGCGTCAGCGATCTACGGCTCTCGCGCATCGAACGGCGTGATCGTGATCACCACGCGCCGAGGGCGGAGCGGAGCACGGCGGATCAACGCCGTCCAGCGTATCGGATTCTCATCGATCTCGAACACGCTTGGCTCACGGACATTCAATACGATCGAAGAGGCGACCTCAGTGTGGGGCGCCGCAACTGCATCGACCTTCGTGCCCGGCGTAGTCTACGACCAGGAGAAAGAGCTCGCCGGGAAGAAGCCGCTGTCGAGCGAGTCCATCGTCGACATGTCAGGCGGCGATGACAACACGCGCTACTTCATCTCCGGGCTCTGGAAAGACGATGGCGGCATCATCGAGAACACCGGTTTCCAGAAGCAGGCAATTCGCGCCAACCTCAACCAGGACTTCGGCCGGCGAGTCGCCTTGAGCATTCAGACGAATCTCATTCGCTCACTCGCTCAGCGCGGTCTCACGAACAACGACAACACGAGCGTCAGCTTCTGGATGGCGCTGCCGTTCACTCCGAGCTTCGTGGATCTGCGGCGGAGAGCGGATGGGACGTATCCAGTGAACCCATTCGTCTCGAGCAATCCGCTCCAGACAGCCGCGCTCATGAAGAACGATGAGACAGTGTGGCGCTCGATCGCCTCGGGCCGAATCACGTACGACGCGATCGTCAAGGACAACTACAGTCTCAAGTTCTCCGGAACCGGCGGAGGAGACTATTTCACGCAGGAGAATTCGCTCCTGTTCCCGCCCGAGCTGCAGTTCGAGCCGATCGACGACGGTGAGCCTGGCACATCACTGCTCGGCAACAGCAACAACCTGAACCTCAACCTGAACGGTACGGCGGTATTCACGTTCAACCCGAGGAGCCGGGCATTCACGTCCACCACCTCGGTTGGCGCCGGCACAGGCTCGCGCGACCTCAAGATCTCGCGCATCGTCAGCCGCAATCTCGTCGGCGGCCTGGGCGTCGTAGGCGCGGGCACGAACATCCAGGTGCTGGAGCAGAGACAGCGCGTGGAAGACGTGAGCATGTTCGCGCAGGAGGAAATACTCGCGCTGAACGAAAGGCTGCTCGTCACCGGCGGAATCAACGCCGATCGCTCGAGCGCAAACAGCGACACGGACGCGTGGCATGCGTATCCGAAGATTGCCGCGTCGTTCCGCTTCGCCCAGCCATTCGCTTTCCTCAACGAGGCGAAGGTACGCGGCGCATTTGGCCAATCCGGAAACGAGCCGCTGTTCGGCCAGAAGTTCACGCGGCTCACCGCGACGCAGAACATCAACGGTCTCCCGGCCCTCGTGGTTCAGGGAGCGGTGGCATCACCTGACCTGCATCCGGAGAAGCAGCTCGAGATCGAAGGAGGCCTGGACCTCACGTTTGCCGACAATCGCGGATCCCTCGAGATGACGGCTTTCCAGAAGAACGTTTCCGAGCTCCTGCTCCAGAGAAATCTTGCTCCGTCATCCGGATTTGCGACGGAGATATTCAACGGCGGCAAGATGAAGACGACCGGAGTGGAAGTTGGCTTGAGCGTGGTGCCGATTCAGTCGAGCAGAGTTGAATGGCTCTCGCGCACGACGTTCTTCCGCACGCGCAGCACGATCACCGAGCTCCCGGTTCCGTCATTCAGAACAGGCGGATTCGGAACCTCACTCGGCTCCTTCGAGATCGAGGAAGGAAAGTCAGCGACTCAGATCGTCGGCAACGACAGCCTTCCCGATGGAACGCGCATCGTGCACGCAATCGGCGACGCGACGCCCGACTTCAACATGTCGTTCTCGAACGACGTGCGGTTCGGCAAGCTCCGGCTCTACGGGCTGCTCGACTGGCAGAAGGGCGGCGACGTCATCAACCTGACGAAGTTCCTCTACGATCTCGGATCGAATACGGAGGATTACGCGGATCCGGTGACAGTCGGCAGCAAGCAGACCACCGTGGGTGCGGCCAGACTCGCTGCATGGCCGAAGCAGACGAAGGTCTACGTCGAGGATGCGTCGTTCGTGAAGCTGAGAGAGGTGACGCTGTCATACGATTTGCCGGAGCGGTTCACGAACTTCATCGGACGCGGAATTCGCACGGCACAGATCAGCGTCAGTGGAAGAAACCTGCTCACGTTCACTGACTATACAGGACTCGATCCGGAAGTCAGCAACTTCGGCAACCAGCCGATCGCGAGGAACATCGACGTCGCACCGTTCCCGCCGAGCAGGAGTTTCTGGTTCTCGATGAGCCTCGCCTTCTAACCACGGGAGATACTGACCATGACATCGAAGAAACTGATCGTCGCGGCTGCAGCGCTCGTGGCATTCGGGGCGTGCACCGACCTGACAGTACCTGACTACAACAACCCGAGCCTGGAAGATCTTCAGACCAATCCGACACCGGTGAAGATTGCGCAGGCCGCGCAGGGCCTGCTGGTAGGAACGAGAGTCCAGCAGGGGACGCAGAACGGTTACGTGTCGCTGCTCGGAATCATCGGGCGCGAGTCGTACAACTGGGACCCGGCTGATCCGCGCTTCATCGTGGAGATGCTGATCGGCCCGCTCGACGGCGGAAGCCCGGCGTTCGGCGGCAATCTGTTCGCCGCGCCGTACGCCAACATCCGCAACGCCAACATCCTCCTTGGCGCGCTCGATGCCGTAGTCGGATTGAGTGCGGCCGAGAAGTCGGCGGTGAGCGGTTTCGCGAAGACGATTCAGGCGCTGGACTTCCTGTACCTGATCAATACGCGCGACGATTACGGGCTGCCGATCGATGTCGGAACGGAACCGACAGGTCCGCCGGCCCCGGTTGTATCGAAGGCGGAAGTGTTCAACCGGATCGTGCAGCTGCTCGATGCAGGTCTCACGGAGCTGAATGCCGGCGGCGCAACGTTCCCGTTCACGCTGAGCCCGGGATTCGCCGGATTCAACACGCCGGCGAACTTCGCGAAGTTCAACCGCGCACTCAAGGCACGCGTGGAAGTCTATCGCGGTGGGTACGCAGCGGCGATCACTGCGCTGAACGGATCGTTCATCGATCCCGCAGCGTCGCTGACGACGGGAGCGTACCACTCGTACAGCACGGGATCCGGCGACATCCAGAACCTGCTGTTCGATCCGACAGGCCGCGCGATCGTGGTGCACACCTCGATCGTCACCGATGCGGAGAGGCAGCCGAACAATGCACTCGACGCGCGCGTGCTGAGCAAGACGGCGACGATCGAGGCGCGAACGGTGCAGGGCATCACATCCGATCGCGTGTTCACGATCTACAATTCCAACGTAGCATCGGTTCCGATCATCAGGAACGAAGAGCTGATACTGCTTCGTGCCGAAGCGCGGTGGTTCACCGGCAACACTGCTGGTGCGCTGGCGGATATCAACCTGATTCGGACGACGTCCGGCGGGCTCGCGGCGCGCGGTGCGTTTGCGAACGCGACGGATTTCACGGATGAGCTGCTGAAGCAGAGACGTTATTCACTCCTGTTCGAGGGTGGGCACCGGTGGATAGATGCCCGGCGGTTCAATCGGCTTGGAACGCTGCCAAGACTATTGCCGGCGCATGTGGTACACACTCGGTTTCCGTTCACAGAAGCAGAGTGTCTGGCGCGGGAAGACTCGCAGCCCGCAGGATGCACATGATTTAGACCCAGGCGGTGGCGGGTTATGGGTCACCCATGACCCGCCACCGTCTGGGTTATCTAGAATGAATCAGCCCCCCACCGCCTCACTTGCGAAAGAGTACTCGAGCATGGCCGCCGGCTATGCCGAGCGGTGGGCGCCGATCATCAGGCCGATGGCGCGGCCGATATTTCCTGCGTTGCCACTCGAGCATGCCGAGACCGTTCTGGATATTGGCGCCGGTACCGGCTCGATGCTTCCGAACATCGAGGCGGCTGCCCCACAGTCGCGGATCTTTGGAGTCGATCGCGCGGAAGGAATGCTGCGTGTCGCGAAGTCAGCGGGTTGGAAACGCACAGCGGTGTCGGACGCACAGCAGCTCGCGATTCGCTCGATGTCGATCGACGTCGGGCTTCTGATATTCACTCTGTTTCATCTTCCCGATCCCATTCAGGGACTGAGGGAGGTTGACCGAGTGCTCAGGCCTGGAGGCCGCCTCGGGATTGTTTGCTGGGGAACAGATCCGGGTGCGCCCGGCGCGGCGATATGGACCGAGGAGCTCAACAGGGAAGGAGCCGGGCCCGATCCACGCGATCCGGGCGTGATGCAGGTGGGCCTGATGAATACGCAGGAGAAGCTGGAGAATCTCATTCGGTCGAGCGATCTCGCGGTGGAGGAGATCTGGAGCGAGACAGTCTCGCATCAATTCACATTCGATGAGCTCCTGACAATGCAGCTGACGTGTGGCGTAGCAGCCCGGCGCCTTCCCAGCCTTTCCGCCGAAGCGCGATCGCGGTGTGAGGAGCGAGTCAGGGACAGGCTGGCTAAGCTGACTGAGGGGGAGCTGAACTACACGCCGGAAATCCTGTTTGCGGTCGTCGGATAGAATTGCATCTGGACTGGTCCGAGGATGGACC
>DASWQD010000034.1:0-11592 GCA_036398255.1 Gemmatimonadaceae bacterium
CCATGCAGTTTCGCCGCAGGCAACCGATCCCGCGATCAACGTCGCACTTGATCAGCATCTCGTGTTTCTCCCGACTCGCGGGGCGCGGAACGGAAGACTTTTCCTGTTTCTCGCGAGCAGCAGGGTTCCGCCTGCGGTCTCCCAGATATTCGAGCGCGAAGCCGCGATGGTCGGCTACCACGTCATTGCCCTCTCCTATCCGAACACGCCCGGCCTCGCGTCGTTTTGTCCGGCTGCTTCGAATCCGAACGCATGTTACGATCAGGTGCGACGACAGATCATTACTGGCTCGCCGCAAACCACATTCGTGTCCGTTAATGCAGCGAACAGCGTTGACAATCGGCTGGAGAAGGCACTCGCGTACCTCGACGCGCAGTATCCTGAAGAAGGCTGGTCGCAGTTTCTGGACGACGAAGGAGGCATCAAATGGAAGAAGATCGCTGTCGGCGGTCATTCACAGGGAGCCGGCCATGCTGCGATGATCGCTAAGCTCAGATTCGTTGACCGGGTTGTCCTTCTTTCCGGAGTGACCGACGGCGTGAGCAACACAGGCGCAAGCTGGGTGACGCCCGGAGAAACACCCGCAGATCGCATCTACGCGCTGTCGCACCTCAGGGACGCCCAGTTTTCCCCTTACTACCTGGCCAACTGGCAATCGCTTGGGCTGTTTGATTTCGGGAGTGCGGTAGCTCCGGAGGCTTCATTCCCTCCGTTCGACGGCGTTCATACGTTCGTCACTGACCTTCTTCCAGCGACCGGGAATTACACAGCTCCGGCGCCTCATGCCAGCACGGGAGTCGACTTCGCGGTACGGCTCGACGGTCAAGGCAATCCTGTTCTGCGACCGGTCTGGAGATACATGCTCGGCTACTGCCCGACTCCAAATGAGATATCCCTGACTCCGTCCTGCGGGTGAGGTTGCAGAACTCATGAATTCGTCCTAACCTCTTCCACAGGTATCTCTGCCCCTGTAATCCTCAGTGCTTCGGCTCGAGACGTTCGGTGGCGCACGATTGATGTATCAGGGCGACGCGCCTGCGCAGCAGCGCAGGCGCATTGCCCTCTTTGCGCTCCTTGCCGCGTCGGGCAAACGCGGAATGACTCGCGAGAAGATCGTCGGATATCTCTGGCCCGATAGCACGATCGTCAACGCTCGTCACTCTCTCGAGCAGCTTATCTACGGTATTCGCCGCAGCTACGGCGATGACGTTCTGTCGCGAGGCAACCTCCTGTTTGCGAACCCGGAGCTTTTCTCGAGCGACGTCGCCGAGTTCATTCATTTCATTTCCAGCCGCGACTTCGAGCCTGCCGCGAACCTGTACGCTGGCCCATTTCTCGATGGATTCTTCCTCCCTGATGCGCCGGAGTTCGAGCGATGGGCGACTGTGCAGGCGCAGAGTCTTTCTGACAGCGCGGCGAGAGCATTTGAAGAGCTTGCTTCCTCAGCGCTGACGGCACGCGACTACAACCAGCACGTCCAGTGGCTGCGCAAGCGATCCGCGGTCGATCCTCTGAGCGCGCATGCGGCCGTCCTCCTCATGAAAGGACTTGCTGCGACGGGGGATGTCGCCAGCGCGCTTCAACATGCGGCGACGCATGAACGTCTCGTGCGGCAGGAACTGGAATCCGATCTCGATCCGTCAGTCGTCGCACTCGCCGCGAAACTTCGCGACGGCCCGCCGGAAATCTCCCTTTTGCCTGTAGCGAAGGCGACTCCGATCGACGCCCCGCCATCGCGCGCGCTTTCGTCACCCCCACCTGTGCTCTCAGCAAGTGCCGAATCTGCTGGGGACTCACATGATTCTCGACGGTCACCCCGGTATTGGCACATGGGCGTGGCAGCGGCGTTGGTGGGGGTACTCCTGACAGCGGGGGCAGCCTACCTGATACATGCGCGGACACCTGACACTGCAAGGCGCGCACTGGTCGCAGTAATGCCGTTCCGCGTATCAGTTCGCGACTCGACACTCGCATATCTCAGCGAAGGCGTGATGGATCTGCTCGCGGCCCGCTTCACCGGGGAAGGCGGGCCGGCTTCGGTCGATCCGCGCGCGGTCATTGCTTCACTCCGGGACAATCCGCAGAACGATGCTGACCGATATCGTGCAGTCAGCCGCTCGACGGGCGCCTCCGAAATCATCGAAGGTGAGATCGTGCAGACGGGCAGAAGTGGCGTGAGCCTGAGCGCTCGTCTCCTAAACGCCGGGGATCGCAAACTTCTCGCGTCCGCGAACGCGAGAGGACATTCCGACAGCGTCATAGTTCTCGTTGACCGCCTCGCCAATCTCCTTCTTGCCGCGCGTGCCGGAGAGGACGCTCCGCGAGTGGCATCAATGAGTGCTGCTTCCCCGCTCGCTGTTGCTTCATTTTTACAGGGAAGGGCCGAATATCGCCGCGGTCATGTGAGAAGGGCGCGAGCGCTGTTTCTCAAGTCGCTCGACTATGACTCTGCATTTACTCCGGCGGCGCTGGAGCTCGCGCTCGCGACTGGCAAGCTGTTCCAGTGGAACACGATCACCGTCGACACCATCCGGCGTCTTCACGGCATCGCGATGGGCGGCGTTGGCGCACCGTCCGAATCAATGGAATGGCAACGCGGATTGCAGATCGCCCTTCGCGACAGCGCAAAACTTTCGCAAGGGGACCGGATACTTCTTGCCGCACTGCGCGGGGGCTATCCACGGAGTCCAATGTCGGCGCGACAGGTTCTGATCGGGTGGGAGAACGCTGCGCAGGCACTTCCCGCTCTTCCTGATGCACACTTCTGGCTCGGCCACGTTCTGCTCTTTCAGGGTCCAGCGATGGGATTGCGTGACGCGAGGCAGCGTGCGAGAGCTGCTTTCGAGCGCGCGCTCGCACTCGATGCTCGTTTTGCACCCGCGCTGCGTGGGCTCATTGAAATCGCGGCAATGGATCGCGACACGATGGCGATAAAGGCCATGGCCCGGCGTTACGCTACAGTTGACGTGTCGAGTGACGAGGCCACATACGTCAAATGGCGAATGGCGTGGATCATGAAAGACTCGGTTACGCTGTCTGGCGTGCGAAAGACATTCGAGGAACTGGATAGCGATGTCCTGGCTCGCATCCGCCTGATGGCTCAACTGGACGCGGGCGATATTGGGGACGCGCTGAAAGCCAACACGATTCTTCTCTCCCGCGCGGGACCGGCCCAGGAGCGACAGCTCGCTCTTCATTCCTCACGGCAGCTCGCTCTCAACCGGGGGAAGGTCGGCGAGGCGGCCGTGATCGGAGCGTTGAAGCGCGATGTCGAACCGAATCCGGATCTTCAGCGCGGGTACGCGATTAGAGACGCACTCTTTTGGGACGGGGATTCCGCCGCAGGCAGAGCATCAGCTGCCGCGTTCGCTGACGCTCTTTCGGAGATCCCGGCAAGTGCTCCGGAAACCAGACGCTCCGCGTACATGAGATTCTCCGCCGCCCTCTGGCGAATCATGCATGGCGATACGACCCGCATCGCATCGGACGTCCTCCGGCTTCGCAACTCACAATTCGGACGGGACGGCCGAGCCGCACTGCTGAATGCGATGCTTGCGGATCGACTCGGCCGGAGTGATGCACAGCAGGCGTTGACCACGCTCGACTCTCTCGCTGCACTTGGGTTTTCAGCAGCGCCACACATCATCAATCTCGTGTCCGCGAGGATTCACGAGCGACGGGGAGACACCGATGGAGCACTTGCTGCCTTGCTGCGCGGGCGCTGGTTCCTTCCGCCTGAGAACCTCACTACGTACCTTCGGGATGAAGGCCGGCTCGCGATGGCGGCGGGAGATACCGCGCGAGCCCTCCACGTCTGGCGGCAATACCTGCGGCTCAGAGCATTCCCGGACCCGGTCTTGCGGAGACAGACGGACAGCATCCGCACACGCGTCTCGGCTATCGAAGCCGCACTGCGCTGAACCTTCTCAAAAACTGTAACGAACGCCCAGTTGCAGCTGAAATGCGGATTCGGCGTTACTCTCACTGAAGCGTGAGAAGTTTTCGTCATACCTGAATATCGCCTGGGCCGTGGCCGGAGTTCCGGGACTCTGCCCGACGTGCTCGAGAACTGGAAAGATGGCGCCTGCCGGGACGAGGCGGACCTTTCCCCACCGACCGTTCACGAGGTTCAACAGGTTGAACCCATCGACCTGCACGACCAGCGAGTTGCGCAAAAACGGAAGCGTCTGGCGGACTGTTGCGGCCGTCGTGTGTATCCATGGTGCGCGACACGAGTTACGCATCATGATCCGGCCGCGCTGGCGTCGCAGACACGAACTCTTCATGATGAGCCTCTCAAAGTCGTTCTGTTGTCGTGCGATCTCCGACTGCGTTCCGGAGAAAAGGATCTGCGCTGTGTCGAGAGCAGAATGTGGAACATAAATCGGGTCGTTCAGGTTGGTCCCGTCAGAATTCAGGTCACCGCGACCCCGGCCTGCTGAGGCGACATAGGTGAATGGAAGCCCTGATTCACCAGTATAGTAGAAGCCGAGCTCAGTCGAATATCGACTCTTCCCGAAGATGTGACTCGCGGACAAGACTACACGGTGCAGAATCTCCAGCGATGAAGTGGTCGCTGTCAGGGAGGTGTGAGTTCCTGACACCACTCGCCCCAGCTGCCAGTTCTCATTGAAAGAAAATTGCGAAGGCGGCGTCTGAACGTCGCGCACGCGCGAATGTGTGTAGGAAGCCGACAGACTCGATGTGAGCTGATTTCGCCAGGCGAGAGTGGCGCTCATCTGCCGGGCCGAATTCTTCGAATGCCGGAGCGGCTCTATGACTTCGGAGAATGTGGACGTAACTGTGCGCGGCCTCCCTCGCAGGGCTGGATCCAGCGTCCCGTACAGGATTCTGCCTCGGCGATCCCGCGTGAGGAGTGAATCCGGCACCGCAAGGTCGAGCAGATTCAGGTTTGAGAAAGCGAAATCGGCGAGACCCCTGGTGATCAACGCGTCGAGCGAAGCCGTGACATTGGTTCCGACCTCGCGGCTTGCTCCCATTGCGATGCGCAGCGCGCGCACCATTGAGCGGCCTGGCTTGGCGAGGTTTACCGCACCGCCTGACATCAAACGAGTATCCCGTCCGCCTGCGCACGTCGTTGGCTGCGCGCGATAATCAGGTACGAACGTCACAGGCGCTGCGGGGTCGTTCTCTCCTTGACCGGCGCAGATGACTGCTGAAGACCCGCTGCCATCGTTGAGCTGCGCCTGACCGAGCCAGCCAACGGGCGGGCGCGTCGAGAACAATCCCGCTCCGCCAGTCAACCGGTTCCGGCGCGACTGCCACTCGATGCCTATGCGCGGCGACCAGTCTACGGACGTTCCCCACCCACTGGAAGTCCGTCGGCTAAAGAGTGAATCGACAACGGCGTTGTAGGCTGGCGCTCCACTCAGGCGAAGTATCTCACCTCTAAGCCCAGCCGTGACACTCATCGATGACCGGAGCGATAGCCTCTCACCCACAAAGATCGCCATCTGCGATCCGGTTGCAGCCGGCGCGGCCTCCAGGCGCCTGAGAAGTCGATATTGCTGAGCGATTCCGCGTTGAAGCGAATCCAGACTCGAGAAGAGCCACGAGCCATATGCCCCAGGCTGGCTTGTTCCGCGAACGCCGAACACTTCCAAGCGTGCGCCGAACAGGGCCAGTCCGCGGCCATGTGAAAGTGTAAGGACGTCCGAGACCTCGAAGCTGTTTTGTCGGGTGGCGACGCCGTGCGCCGCTTCTGCGCTGCCCGATTCGAGGTACGCTGTCCCCTGGTTGTTTGCCGTCGGAACGGACACCGAAACCAGCGGAGCCGCTATTTCCGGAATCGTGAAATTCGGCTGTCGCTTGATCGCTGCAATTGCCTCGTTGTGGATCGATCGCGAGAAGGGCGTCATCAGGCGAGCTGCCGTGACGGACTTCTTCGCAGTGGCCTCGAAGCGAAGACTCGAGAGTGGGAAGGTCGTCGAACCTCGCGTGAAAAAAGAAGTAGAAGACTCACGAGTGAATTGCGCATTTGTTGCCATAGCGTAGTTATGCCATACCATGAGCCTGCTGTCTTTGTATGGAATCGACAGGTCGACCCGGAAGAACAGATTGTTCGCGGGATTCTCCAAACCCACCAATCCCCCGGTACCCGTAGCCAGTCCATGCGCCCCAAGAATGTCCTGAAACCTTACGATGTCGGATGTCCGAACTGGCAGCTCACTCGTTCCGTCAACGAAGGGACCCCGCGCGGGACTCGAGAGGCGTTGCCGTTCAATGGCAATGAAGAAATGAGCGCGGTTCCGCACCAGAGGTCCGCTGAGTGAGAAGCCATAGTGATCGCGACGATAGGGTGACCGCGTCAGATACTCGTTCTTCCTCGAGATGTCGTCGGTCCGCGAAAACCCGAAGACTGATCCACTGGGTTGGTTCTGCCCCGACCGCGTCACTGCGTTGACGAGCCCGCCTGTAAAATCACCGAAGCGTACGTCAAACGGAGACACGATCAGCTGGTATTCCTTCACCGCGTCCAGCGATATTGCCTTTGCCCCCTGACCAGTGGCTGCAGCGAAATTTCCGACCAGACCTCGATCACTCACTCCGTCCAGCATGAAGTTGTTGTAACGCGTGCTCACGCCCCCGATCGACATGCCGGTTCGCGCAGTGCGAGTCGTAGCGAAGGGACTGAGCCTGACGAAGTCGTAGAAATCTCGATCGAGCGACGGAAGGCGCTTGAGCTCGTCCTGAGAAAAACTCAAACGTGTCACGTCGTTTCGCCGGGCGCTTCCGGAGCCGCGAATCCATACGGTATCGATCAATGACGAGGCGGCAACAAGCGCGAAGTGCAGTGTTCGTTCCTCACCCATTGTGACACGTATATCCCTCATGCCAACGGGACCGAAACCGACGCTCCTCACGATCAGCGTATGCGGAACACCGGGTGCCAAGCCGGGCGCTGTAAATCGCCCTTCCCGGATCGGGACTACAATGCTTCGCCCCGTTTCATTGTCCCGGACAGTGACTGTTCCGATGACAGACGTCGGCGTGCGATTGGTTGTGGCTACCGTCCCGCGAATCGTTCCGCTGGTTGTCTGTGCCGCCGCTCCAGCCGGCAGGAGCACCACGGTGAAGAGTAAAAGGGAAGTCCACCGCAGAAGCGCGTCGATGCCAACAAGTTGAGCTGATTGCATCGAAAAGGGGGAAGGTGCAAGTAGAGCCTGCACAGCTCGTTCGAGCGGAATCTCTACTTTCGCGCTCATATAAACCTCACTCTTGCCTCATTGCCGGAACAAGACGCCCGATGACCGTGGTCGTCCTTGTGTTTATACTTCCCCCGCGTGTAAATCAGGTCGAAGTTCGTGCCCCGCCCGTACGGTGTGGGACACCCAACCCAAGGCATGGAGCCGCTCCCATGAACCATCCACTCTACACACTCTCCGCGACGCTCCTTCTCGCCATCCCGGTTGCATCATCAGCCCAGCAGGATCCAGTTCCTTCGGCACCGGTCGCCACTACCCGGCCGCACGAGACAGCCATTCACGGCCTCAAGCTGAGCGACGACTACTTCTGGCTCAGAAACAAGACCGACTCGGCGGTCATCAAATATCTCGAGTCGGAGAATGCGTACACCGCGGCGATGATGAAGTCGACCGAGCCGCTTCAGCAGAAGATCTACGACGAGATTCTCTCCCACATCAAGCAGACCGACCTGTCCGTCCCGTACCGCCGCGGCGCATATACCTACTACTCCAGGACGGAAACGGGAAAGCAGTACCCGATCTACGTCAGAAAGCTCGTCGCAGGCGGGCCCGAGGAGGTGATGCTCGACCAGAATGAGCTGGCGAAAGGCCACGGCTTCTACTCCATCGGCGTGCGCGAAGTGAGCGACGCGGATTCACTCCTCGCCTTCACTTTCGACAGCACCGGATACCGGCAGTACGTCCTTCAGATCAAGAATCTGCGCACGGGTCAGCTCCTCCCTCATCGTGTTCCTCGAGTAGTGAGCGCGGAATGGGCCAGGGACGGACGCACCCTCTTCATTACAACCGAAGACTCGATCACCAAGCGCTCCGACAAGTTCTGGCGCTATGACGTAACCACCGGAAAGCAGGATCTCCTGTTCGACGAGAAGAACGAGCTCTTCGACGTCTTCGCCTATCGCTCGCTCGACAGGGAGATGATCTTCCTCATCTCCTACTCGAAGACCTCTGCCGAGTCCTACTATGTGCCGGCCGGCCAGTCGTCAGCCGCGCCGAAGATGATCCTGCCGCGCGAAGACGGTCACGAGTACGACGTCGAGTACGATGAGGGCCGCTTCTACATCCGGACAAACAAGGGAGCGAAGAACTTCAAGCTCGTGAGCGCTCCGGTTGCGAATCCATCACAGTGGACCGAGGTCATCGCAGGGCGGCCGGATGTGAAGATCACCGCCACGCAGTTCTTCAAGAATCACATGGTGGTCACCGAGCGTGAAGGCGGGCTTCCGTACCTGCGGATCGTCGACAAGAAAACCAGGGCGTCACACCGCATCGCCACACCCGAGCCCGCGTACTCCATGTCACTCGGCGCAAACGCCGAGTACAACACGGGGCTCGTTCGGTACGTCTACAATTCGCTCGTGACGCCGTCGTCGACCTTCGACTACGACATGTCATCGAAGAAGGCGACGCTCCTCAAGCAGCAGGAGGTTCCGGCCTACACCGCGTCTCTATACGAATCGAAGCGGATCTGGGGAACCGCGCGCGACGGCACCAAGGTGCCGGTCGCGGTTGTGTACAAGAAGGGCACGAAGCTCGACGGATCTGCGCCGATGCTCCTGAGCTCTTATGGATCGTACGGAGCGTCGATCGATCCAGCCTTTGCCGCAACACGCCTTCCGCTTCTCGATCGCGGCTTCATCTACGCTCTGGCGAGCATTCGCGGCGGCGGCGAGCTGGGTGAGGAGTGGCGTGAGGCGGGACGGATGATGAAGAAGATGAACACGTTCACTGATTTCATCGACGTCTCCGAGTATCTCATCAAGAACAAGTACACTTCGAGTGACCGGCTGATGATTCAGGGCGGCTCAGCCGGTGGCCTGTTGATGGGAGCCGTAGTGAACATGCGCCCCGATCTCTACAAGGCCGCGATTGCAGCGGTTCCGTTCGTTGACGTGGTGAACACCATGCTCGATGCGTCGCTGCCGCTCACAACGAGCGAGTACATCGAGTGGGGGAACCCGAATGAGAAGGCCGCGTTCGACTACATGATCAAGTATTCGCCGTACGACAATATCAAGGCGCAGAAGTATCCGGCACTGCTCGTGAACGTGTCGCTCAACGACAGCCAGGTTCCCTACTGGGAGGGAGCGAAGTTCGTCGCGAAGCTTCGCAAGCTGAAGACCGACGACAACCTTCTCCTTCTCAAGACGAACATGGGCGCCGGGCACGGCGGGTCATCGGGCCGGTATGACCGGTACAGGGAGATAGCGTTCGACTGGGCGTTTCTCGTGAGCCAGATGCCGGCACACTGACCGGCGTGCACCCAGACGGTGGCGGGTTCTGAGTGACCGGTTGTCCGGTTTACGGTTATCCGGTTGAACCGTAAACCGAGAACCCTTAACCGGTAACCCACGACCCGCCACCGGCTGGGTTTTAAGCCAACGCCGCCGCACGGGAACCCGGTATGCGTCGCGAATGTCTAATTACACATGAGATTCGCACCGATTGCGGCGGTCAGCCTCGCGCTCCTCTCAGGTGGTTGCCAGACCATCGACTTTCTCCCCGACAACTGTGAGGAGGAATTCGTCACTGTCACGTGGCCGGCGACCATCGCGCGCGGCAACCTCACAACGAACGTGACGCTCACGGGAACTGTCTCGCCTGGCAACATCGATCCGGCAAACTTCGATCTCTTACGAAAGGTGCTCGTCACCGGGGGAACCGAGATCCTGACGAACGTGGTGTGGACCGTGCCGGCGTTCAACGTGAACGGCGGCTACATCGCGTTCATGCACGCCGCGCCGCTCTCGACCGGCCAGACTGAACCCGTCGATCTCATTTTCGACGGCGGCGGATGGGGAGTTGTCCCGGCCCCACGTCTCTTCGCTCCGACGGTCGCCGTTCGCGCCGAAAACTTCACCGCGACGTCTGCGAGCGGCTCGATCGTCGCGGTAACTGGTCGTCCGCTCCGTCTCCGCATCGACGTCACAGCGCGGAATGCGACAAACGAGACGATGCGCCTCACGGGCGAAGCGCAGTTCGAGTACAGAAGAGTCAGCTCGAACTGCAGCTGATCGCTACTTCCTGATCAACACCCCGGTCCGCGTGTTGTACTGCGCGGCGAGCGCCCACGTGAAGTTCGACCCGCTCTGAGAAAGCGCGAAGAAATCGAAGTCGCCGAACTTCCTGTCACCTGCGGCATTGAGCGTCGTCCAGCCACTCGCTCCATACAATCCGTCGGCTGCGACAACGAGCGCTGACTTGAGCACCTGGGGATGACCGCGTCCACCCGTGGCGAGGTAAGCCTGCGCGGTGAGCCACACGGCATCGTACACCGCAAGCGCGAACGCATCGGGCTGCGCTCCACCTGCCTTCGCGGCAATGCGAGCGGCAACAGGTTCCCACCTCGCGCGCGCACCATCATCTACTCCGGGGGTGGGCGTCCAGAAATTCACGCTTCTCGCAAACTGAGCGGCGACAGCATTTGTGCGAAGTGGCTCATTGAGCGCAGTCCCGTCGGTTCCGTACCATCTCACTGACGAGAACACAGGGTCTGCCGCCGCGGCGTTGAAGATGTGCACGACTTCGTCGAAGCCGGCATGCGCAACCGCGACGCCCGCCGTCCCACCGCGCTCGGTGATCGCTGTTTGAATCTGAGTTTTCAGCGCAGCGAGTGATGCAGCGAAGCTCGTCTGTCCCGCATCGTACTGGACTCCGGGTTTCACGGTGCCCACAGCGCCAAACAGGGCGCGCGTCGCCACCTGAAGTCCAATGTTGCCCGCGTCATTCCGCCAGAACGGAATGATCGTCTTCTGCCCATCGGCCTTCATCACGCCGACGAGCGCAACAGCCTCGAGTGTATCGGACGGCGTGAGGCGGAAAATGTTGTCGTTGGCGATCGCAAGAGAGCCTGCCGTGCTCGACTGGCTCACCACCAGCATGTTGTTGTCATTCGCATACGCCCTGATCGCCGCCACCTCGGCGCTCGATTGCGGTCCGATCACCACTTCGATTCCAGCCGCTTTCATTGCTGTGATCGAAGTCAGTGCCGTCGCGGGATCCAGCTTGGTGTCCTGAATCGAAGCCTTGAACTGGAACCCGCTCTCGCCGTCGGCGAGATAATCATTCACGTCTTCGATCCCGACTTCCATTGCTGCCTTACTCGTGACGCCGAGCGTCGCCCAGTTGCCCGTCAGCGAGAAGAGGCCGCCGATAGTGATCTCCCTGTCTTCCTCTGGTGCGTTGTCCTCGCAGCCAGGAAGGGAGAGGGCGACGAGAAGCGCCGCCACGTAACCGGATTTTTGAATCACACCGCGCATTGACCGTCTCTTGCTGAATAGTGGTTGCCGTTGAAGGCTCCCAATATATCGGCAACGCGTGGCGGCGCCCCGGCTAATTCACGCGGGGTTGTGCGAGCTGGCGATCT
>DASWQD010000035.1:0-2121 GCA_036398255.1 Gemmatimonadaceae bacterium
CCCTCGGGAGCCGATGCGGTACCGTCTAGGGATACAGCGTTTCCATCGTCCAGCTTTCGCCGCTGCGCGTATAGAGGTGGCGCTCATGCAGACGGCCGGGGCGGGCGCGCCAGAATTCGATCTTGTCAGGCCGGAGTCGGAACCCAGACCAGAACGGCGGACGCGGTACTTCGGATCCGTTGAATTGCGCTTCGTATTCGGCGACTCTCGCGGCAAGATCGTTCACGTGCTCGATGGGCTGACTCTGAATCGAGGCCCACGCTCCGATCTGGCTCTCGCGGGGGCGGGTCGCGAAATACGCGTCGGCCTCTTCGTCCGAGACCATCGCAATCGGTCCTTCCGCGCGAACCTGGACTTCGAGAGGAGGCCAGTGAAAGCAGATCGCCGCTACGGGATGCGTGCGGAGCTCACGACCCTTGCGACCTTCGAGATTCGTGTAGAAGACAAATCCCCGTTCATCGACGTCCTTCATCAGTACGATTCGCACCGACGGGTTGCCGCTCATCCCCACCGTCGCGAGCGACATCGCGTTCGGCTCCCGAAGGATCGAGCGATCGACCTGCTGCGCCTGGGCGTAAAGCCGGTGGAACCGGCTGAGCGGGTTCTGTACGGGATAGGGAGTAGGCATGCGATTACAGTCCCGAGTCAGCCGATGGGCGGAAGACCACTGCCGTGCTGTCTCGATACCATTCCTTCCAGCCGGGTTCCTGTCCGAGTCGCTTACCCATCGGGGACTTAGGGCTCACTATAACCGTCCGGATGCGCCACCGGTCGATTTCCCCTTGCCAACCCGGTTCCAGCCCTTCGAGAATCGTATAGGATTTGATGGTTTCGTCGTTGAATTTGAGGGGGTCGACGTGCAGCCGAGCCTCCGGCCAGACATACATTATATATCCCCCCCACGCCCACGCCTCGAATATCCGTCCGTCGAGCCCCGCGCGCTTGGCGCGCGAAACCGCCTCCGTCGGAAAGGATTTGGGATTGAACTCGTCCGGGATGATCTGAACTCCGGCTACGGAGCCACGGTTGAGACCGAGCGCCAGCAGCAGCACGATCGCCGGAATGGCGAGAATACCGACCCGCGAACCCGGGTCGAGCCTGGCAAATTCCGCAAAGAGCCGGATGGGCCTCGCTGGCCGGGGCCACGACCGGGCCGCGTGAAGCGCTACCAGCGGCCACGCCGAAACCCCGAACAGCGCGATGTTCCTGAACGATCGCAGCGCAAAGAACAGGCTGACCAGAATCAGGATCAGCCAGGGCATTTGAATGCGGCGAGTGCCGATTCCAAAAAGGGCGATGGTACCCAGCACCGCGAGAAGAAACGGCCACTGGCCGGCATCCTGGAAGTTCGGAGCGAGGAATTCGGCGATGTTGCGGGCGAGTGACGAGCTGGTCACCGCCGAAAGCACCTCGCGGTGCAGGCCAAGACCAAAAGGATTGATCAGCGTGCCGGCAGCCGCGAGAGCAAATCCGAGGGTGTTCGATCGTGCGCGAGCCAGCCATATCGGACGCTCGTCGCGCGACAGATAAGACTCAGCGATGTCGCCAACGATGAACGCTCCGATCATCGTGAGGCCGTAGAGCCATCCGCCGTGCAGGTTTGCCCACACCGCAAAAAGCGGCAGAAAGAGGGAGGTCGCGCGCTTCGAGCGGTCCCTCTCCAGCAGGAACAGCGTGAGCGCGGCACCTACTATCGAGAACATGTGCGGCCGTGTCAGCCAGTGGGTCGACCCGAGCGCCAGGCTGAGCAGTGCAGCGAGAAATGCCCACCGCGGATCCGCTCCGCGCTTTCTCAGGAAGAGAGCAATGGCTCCGTGAGTGGCGCCGACTATGATGCCGGTGAACACCGACAGCAATGGAAGCCCGCCGATTCTGAAAAGCGCGGCGAAAATGATTTCGCTCAGCCAGCCATGAGCCACCATGTAGTCGGACGCAGCCGTGAATGATGCCAGGCTCTGCGTGGGAATCTGACCGGTGCTGAGAATCGTCTCGCCCATTCGAATGTGGGCTGAGAGATCACCGTCGCTTTGCGTGAGCTTGACCGTTCCACGAATCGCAGTGATCGGTGCAGCCACTACGAGAATGAGATCCGCTGCGCTTGGAGCGTAGTTCTTTTGCACG
>DASWQD010000036.1:0-8615 GCA_036398255.1 Gemmatimonadaceae bacterium
CCGGCAAAGGTCAACCGGTTCTTCCAGCGAGGGCAGCTGTTGAGCTCGGCCGCATTCTCGCTTGCCCACGGCGGCAACGATGCGCAGAAGACCATGGGCATCATCGTCGGGCTTCTCGTCACGGTCGAGCCGCTCCTGAGAGCGCAGACCGGCTTCATCGGCAATCTCCACATTCCCAACGCCGATCACATCCCGGTGTGGGTCATCCTCAGCGCTCATACCGCCATCGCGCTTGGAACTCTGTTCGGCGGCTGGCGTATCGTCCACACGATGGGCTCGCGAATCACGAAGCTCAAGCCAATCGGCGGTTTCGCAGCGGAGGGAGCGGGGGCGATTGCGATCATCATGGCGACGACGATGGGAATTCCCGTCAGCACTACACACACGATTACCGGCGCGATTGTCGGGGTCGGCGCGACGAACCGGTTGTCCGCCGTGCGCTGGGGCATCGCGGGGCGAATCCTTTGGGCGTGGATTCTCACGATTCCCGCCTCCGGGCTCATCGCGGCGTTCTGTTACTTCCTGCTCCGCACGTTCGTAATGCCCTGAGATGATCGAAGGCGACCCGTTCCTGTACATCAACCGCGAGCTGAGCTGGCTCGAGTTCAACGCGCGCGTGCTGAACGAGGCGTTCGACAGCAGGAATCCGCTGCTCGAGCGAGTGAAGTTTCTCTCCATTTTCAGCACGAATCTCGACGAGTTCTACATGGTGCGTGTGGCCGGCTTGCGCCGCCAGGTTGCCGCCGGCATGCAGCCGCCGACACCGGACGGGATGACTCCGCAGCAGCAGCTCGACGCAATTCACGACCGCGTCACGGCCCTGATCGAGCAGGGCAGAAAGCTGCTGCACGACGATCTGCTGCCGGAGCTCGCAAAGCATGAGGTCAAGCTCGTCGAAGTCGATTCGCTCACCGGGGACGAGTGGAAGAACATCGACGACTTCTTCGAAGCGCAGGTCTTTCCTGTGCTCACGCCGCTCGCCGTCGATCCCAGTCATCCATTTCCGTACATCTCGAATCTCTCGCTTTCGCTCGCTGTTCAGCTTCGCGATCCGGAGACGGGCGCAGAAGAGTTTGCGAGAGTAAAAGTTCCGCGAAGTCTGCCGCGCTGGGTCTCGACTGGCGTCAAGCACCATTTCGTTCCACTCGAGCGTGTGATCGCAGCCAATCTCACCGCGCTCTTTCCGGGAATGGAAATCGTCGGGTCGAACGTGTTCCGCGTGACGCGCTACTCCGATCTCGAGCTGACACACAGCGAAGAGCCGGAAGATCTGATGGCCCTCATCGAGGAGCAGGTCTTTCGCCGCCGATTCGCCGAGGTGGTGCGAGTGGAGATCGAAACGGAGACACCGCCGGACCTGCGCACCCTCCTGCTCGAGGAGCTGCGCGACGACCAGGCCGAGGACCTGCCTGCGCTCCCGGATATCGAGCTGGTGGAGACGGGGCCGCTTCTCGGCCTGGGTGATCTCATGGCGCTCGCCACCCTCGATGTGCCTGAGCTGCGCGATCCGCCATTCATCCCGATGGTGCCGAAGGAGCTGCGCGACACGAGCCGGTCGATCTTCGACGTCATTCGCCAGAAGGACGTGATGGTTCACCATCCATACGATTCCTTCTCGGCTTCGGTCGAGCAGTTCGTGGTGGCGGCGGCCCTGGACGAGAACGTGCTCGCGATCAAGATGACGCTGTACCGCACCTCAGGCGACACGGAGATCGTGCGCGCGCTGACCGAAGCGGCAGAGCGGGGAAAGCAGGTGGTTGTTCTGATCGAGCTTCAGGCGCGGTTCGACGAGGCGAACAACATCACGTTCGCGCGGACGCTGGAGAATTTCGGTGTTCACGTCGCATACGGCCTTGCGGGACTGAAGACGCATACGAAGACAGCACTAGTTGTGCGCAAGGAAGGCGACGGCATCCGCCGCTACGCGCACATCGGAAGCGGAAACTACAACTCGAAGACTGCGCGACTCTACACTGACATCGGATTACTCACCTGCAGCCCGTCACTCGGCGCAGATCTCAGCGACCTGTTCAATGCGCTGACCGGCTTCTCGCGGCAGCGGCTCTACCGGAAGCTGATCATGGCTCCGGGAAACATGCGGGCGAGATTCATCGAGATGATCGGGCGCGAAGCGAAGCACGCCTCTGAAGGAAGAGGAGGCCGCATCATCGCGAAGATGAATGCCCTGGTCGATACCGACATCATCGAGGCGTTGTACCGCGCTTCGCAGGCGGGCGTAGAGATAGATCTCATCGTGCGCGGCATCTGCTGCCTCCGTCCGGGCGTGAGTGGAATCAGCGACCGAATTCGCGTCATAAGCATAGTCGGCCGCTTTCTCGAGCACTCGCGCGTGTTCTACTTCGCGAACGGCGGCGACGACGAGTACTACTTCGGGTCGGCGGACTGGATGCCGCGCAATTTCGACAGACGGGTGGAGGCTGTCACTCCGGTGGAGGATGCCTCCATGCATCCGCGGCTGCGGTCATTGCTCGACACGTGCCTCGAGGACAACCGGCAGGCGTGGGATCTCCAGTCGGACGGCTCATACATCCAGCGCAATCCCAATGGCGGGCCGGAAAAATCAGCGCAGATCATCTTCCTTCACTCGAGCTGGGGACTCCCGCTCAAGGAAGACGGAAGGCCTGCGCTGCGGGACGAAGTATCAGTCGCGCAGTCCAGGTCTCGCTAGTCCGGCCTGATCGGGTCTCCATCAGCTGTAAACGCCTCACCGCCAGGCGCAACGACTTCAACCGGCAAGCCGGCAATATCGGCGAGCAAAGCTGACTTCCTGCTCGCTCCCCACACCTCGAGACGAACCGACGCGCCGTCAACGGGAACCGGAATCAGCCGCAGAGCGCGATCGAGCCACCTGACTCTGATGTCGGCGACCGCAGCGGTGTGACCGCGGTCGAATCCATCGGCCACTCGCAGGAGCGCACTGAGCCGGCGGATCTTCTGACGCTCCGACGAGTTGAGGGGACCGAAGTTCGGATGCGACTTCCGTGGTTCCGCACCGCGGTGGTATCTCGCGATGTTCGCAATGACCACCTGCTCGGTGGGCGTCATGCCCAGCAGGTCGGCGTGCGTGATGAGGTGATACGAATGCTTGTGATGCTTGTCGTAGTTGATGTGGTAGCCGATGTCGTGAAGAAGGGCGGCGTCGGAGAGCGTCTGCCGCTCTTCGGGCTCACATCCTATTCGTGCTCCGATCGAGTCGAACAGCCGGAGTGAAAGTTTCTGTACCTGCCGCGCATGAGGTACTTCGTAGTGCGATCGCTCAGCCAGCTCGCGCACTGAGCGCTCCCGTGCTTCGCCGCGATCTGCGGACCGCGGCTTGACTCTGGCCAGGTCGAGGAGGATTCCCTCTCGAATGCCATAGCTGGAAACCGCGAGACTTTTTGCCTCGAGCCGGGCCAGTACTTCAGCGACGACGGCGAGCCCGGCTACGATGATATCGGCGCGAGCCGGATTCAACCCCGCGACACTCTGTCGCTCGGCTGGTGAGAGAGCGGCGAGCGAATCTACTATGTGCTCGAGCTCTACGCGCTGTACCACCGTGCCATGAACTGTGCGCGCCGTCTTCACTCCCTGACGCGCAAGCACGATTCCCGCGAGGTTCGTAAACGTTCCGCCGGATCCGATCACCTGCGAGCCGCGCCAGTCACGCGCGGAAAACTCCTCCTTCAGCCCGCGTCTGACCGCTCGCCGCAGCTTTCGCAGCGCTTTTGGAGTGATGCCCCTGGCGAAGTACCTCTCGGTCAGGCGGATCGCGCCGAACGGGAGCGAAATGAGATGTTCCACGAGCCCGTCGGCACTGAACGCCAGCTCGAGCGATCCGCCGCCGATGTCGATCACTGCTGCGCGGCCGATGCCGAGATCGAAGTGGGCCTGGGCGCTCCGGAAGCTGAGCCGGGCTTCATCGTCGCCGTCGAGCACGATGACATCCAGCCCGGTCTCGAGCTTCACCTTTGCCAGCCATTCGGCGGAGTTCGATGCCTCTCGCACCGCGCTCGTGGCGATCACCCGTGTGCGCCGCGCGCCGAGCTGCTTCGCGAGCGCTTCCATTCTGCCGAGCGCTTCGATGGCAGCATCTCCTGCTTCGCGGCTGAGCTCGCCTGTCTCGTGGATGCCGGCGCCGAGGCGGGGCGCCGCTTTCATTTCATCTACGACGCGGATCGCTCCGCTCGACGAAACGTCGGCGATTATCTGGCGAATCGAGTTGCTTCCAATGTCGATCGCGGAGATTCTGACGTCTCCGTCGCTCAACGGGAGCTAATCCTCGAAATGATGCTTGATCTGCTTTCCTTCCGCGAGGTAGACGGCATCTTCTCCGATATTAGTAGCAAGGTCGGCTACACGCTCGAGATTTCTGCTGACGAGCAACAGCTCGAGTGACGGAGTGATGGTTCGAGCATCCTCCATCATGTGTGTGAGAAGAATGCGAAAGACGGAATTATGCAAGGCGTCGACGGCATCGTCGGCCATGCAGACCTCACGACCGAGAGCGCCGTCGGACCTGGTGAACGCCTTGAGCGCATCGCGGAGCATAGCACGCGCGCGCCTCGCCATGTCCTCCAGCTCTGGGCTCGGCGTGATGGGACCGGCTTCGTCGGCGAGCCGAAGCGCGGACTCCGCGATGTTCACCGCGTGATCGCCGACGCGCTCCAGGTCGCCGGACACTTTGATGGTGCCGACGATCGAGCGGAGATCCCGGGCCATGGGCTGCTGGAGCGCGAGAAGCGATATGGAGAGCTGCTCGATCTCGATCTCCAGTGTGTTGAGCACCTTGTCGCCAGCAATGACCGATTCCGCCAGCGCACGGTCCCTGTCGAGAAGGGAGGTAATGGCCTGATCCACGAGCTGCTCGGCATGACCTGACATCTCGAGGAGCTTTCGACTGAGCTCGGCGAGCTGCTCGTGAAAATGCCGGAATCCTGATGCTTGGTCGGCAGGGGTCATCCGAATCTCCCGGTCACGTAGGCGTCGGTGCGCTCTTCACGAGGCCTGGTAAAAATGTTGTTGGTGCTGTCCATCTCCACGAGCTTGCCCAGGTAAAAGAATGCGGTCATGTCGGAAAGACGTGCCGCCTGCTGGAGGTTGTGAGTCACGATGACGACGGTGAGCTGTCCCTTCAGCTCGAAGAGAAGCTCCTCGATTCGCTGAGTGGCAATCGGATCGAGCGCGCTCGCCGGCTCGTCCAGAAGCAGCAGCTCGGGATCATTCGCAAGCGCACGCGCAATGCAGAGGCGCTGCTGCTGTCCACCGGACAGCCCGAGTGCGTTGGAGCCGAGACGGTCCTTCACTTCGTCCCAGAGCGCGGCACGCTTCAGCGATTTTTCGACCAGCGCGTCCATCTCGCCTCGTGACAGTGACCGGTTGATGCGCGGCCCGTAAGCCACATTCTGGTAGATGGATTTCGGGAACGGGTTCGACCGCTGAAATACCATTCCCACTCTGGTTCTCAGGTCTTCCACGTCCATGCCGCGGTCGTAGATGTCGTCGCCGTGAATCTTCATCTCGCCTTCGCGGCGTGTTCCCGGAATCGTCTCGTTCATGCGGTTGATCGACCGGAGGAAAGTCGACTTGCCGCAACCCGACGGGCCGATGAGCGCCGTGATCTGCTTGTCCGGGATCGTGAGCTCGATGTCGTGCAGCGCCTGCTTCTCGTCGTACCAGAACGAGAACTTTCGCGTCTCGACTGCTGCGGTCGTCATCCGAACCTCCCGGTCACGTAGTCCTCGGTGCGGGAATCGCGCGGGTTGGTGAAAAGCGCGGATGTGGGAGCGACCTCGATCATTTCGCCGGTCAGCATGAATGCCGTGCGGTCGGAGACTCGCGCCGCCTGCTGCATGTTGTGTGTCACTATTACGACTGCGATCGACTTGCGGAGCTCATAGACCAGCTCCTCGATTGTCTGCGTGCTTTTGGGATCGAGCGAAGCTGTCGGTTCGTCGAGAAGCAGAACGCGCGGACGGGTTGCGAGCGCGCGCGCGATGCAGAGACGCTGCTGCTGACCGCCGGAGATTCCTGTCGCGCTCTCGCGCAGACGGTCCTTCACCTCGTTCCAGAGACCGGCTCGCTCGAGCGCCGTCTGCACGATTTCATCGGTTTCCTGTCGTGACGGGCTCCTGCCGATCTGGATCCTCAGGCCGGCAGCGACGTTGTCGCGAATCGACATCGTAGGGAAGGGAGTCGGACGCTGAAATACCATTCCGATGTGTCGCCGAACCGCGATCGCATTGAGCCCGCCCTTGTAGATGCTCGTCTCGCCGAGCACCACGTCGCCCTCGACGATCGCTCCCGGAACAGTCTCGTGCATGCGATTCAGGCAACGGAGCAACGTGGACTTTCCGCACCCCGACGGGCCGATCACCGCGGTGACCGCGCGGTCGTTGAAATCGAGCGTGACGTTGCGAAGCACACGATTCTTGCCGAACCATGCGTTGAGACGGCGCGTGGAGAGAATCGGGACCGCCGGCTCCTGGGATGGAGTCCTCTCCTCCTGCCGGGTCGTGACGGCGACAGCCGCCCTGATCGGCTCAGTCTCCGCCACCGGCATATCTACCCCGTGTCGCGTATCGCGCGATCAGGCTGATGATGAGAACGATCACGATGAGAACCAGCGCACCTGCCCAGGCCTGAGCGTGCGCCGTCTCGTACGGACTGATCGCGTAAGTGAATATCTGGAGCGGCAGCGCGGCGATCGGCTCGTTCAGGGAGGTAGACCAGAACTGATTGCCGAGCGCTGTGAAGAGGAGCGGCGCGGTTTCGCCGGCGATCCTCGATATGGCCACGAGCGCTCCGGTGACGATGCCCGGGAGCGCCGTCCGAAGCACGATGGAGACCGAAGTTCTCCAGCGCGTGTATCCGAGCGCAAGGGCTGCCTCACGAAGCGACACCGGAACGAGCCGGATCATCTCCTCCGTAGTTCGCGTCACGAGCGGGATCATCATCGCACCGAGTGCGATGCCCCCGGCGAGCGCGGAGAAGCCACCGAATGGACGCACCATGAACTCCCATGCGAAAATTCCAAGCACGATCGAAGGAAGTCCGTTCAGCACGTCGGATAGAAATCGCACGACGGTTGCGAGCGGATTCGTGCGGCGATCCGCGAGGTAGAGACCCGCGCCCACGCCGATGGGCAATCCTACAATCGACGCAGTCCCGATGAGGATGAGAGTGCCGACGATTGCATTCGCCATCCCGCCGCCGGGCTCGCCCACCGGCTTGGGCATCTCGGTGAAGAAGCCGGGGCGGATAAACGCCGCGCCCTGCTTGAGAAGATGGAAGATGATGAAGATGAGCGGCAGCGTCGCGACAATCGCCGCGACGTAGGTCAGCCCGAGCATCACGTTGCTCTTTGCATGCCTGGTGCGCCTCGTCATCGCGCGCCGCCCTTCGTGACGCGCCATACGAGCCAGCGCGCGAGAGCGTTGACGATGAGAGTCACCACGAACAACACTGCGCCGACTCCCATCAACGCCGAGAGGTGCGTGTCGCTCGTCGCTTCGGTGAATTCGTTCGCGATGAGCGATGCCATCGTGTACCCCGGAGCAAACAGGGACGCCGATATTTCTGCCCGGTTGCCGATGAGCATCGTGACAGCCATGGTTTCGCCGAGCGCGCGTCCGAGACCGAGGATGATCCCGCCGATGATTCCGGAGCGGGCATACGGAATGACTGCGTCGCGAATCATCTCCCAACGCGTTGCTCCGAGCGCGAGTGCGGCATCACGCTGCGATTGCGGCACCGCCAGCAGAACTTCACGAGTCACCGCGGATATGAACGGAAGTATCATGATCGCGAGAATGACTCCCGCCGCCAGCATGCTGTACCCGTAGTTCGGTCCGCTGAAAAGCGGGGTCGAGCTGAGATTCAAGGTGTCGCGCAGGAACGGACCGATTGGATCACGGATCAGCGGAATCAGAACGAAGATTCCCCAGAGTCCGTAAACCACGCTCGGAATCGCCGCGAGAAGATCGACGAGGAATCCGACGGGCTGCCTGAGCCACTTCGGCGCGATCTCCGAGAGGAAGATCGACACGCCGAGAGCGAGCGGAGTCGCGATGATGAGCGCGAGCGCGGATGAGACCACCGTGCCGTAGATCGCCGGCGCGGCGCCGAATTTTCCCGCTGCGACATCCCACTCGCTGCCGGTGATGAAGGACAGGCCCGAGCGAGACAGAGCCGGCCATGCCGCGAGCCCGATCGAAATCGCAATGATTACGAGGAGCAGCGGTATGGAGACGGCAAACGCGGTGATCACGATCTGAAAGACCTGGTCACCGCGCGCCGAGGTTTTCACCGGTGCGGCTGCCCGGGCATCCAGAGCTGGATCCCCGGGGAGCCGCGCTGCGGCTTCGGTCACTGCGTCGTGCCGACCTTGATCGAGTCGAGGCGGGTGGTCAGGCGGCTCGCCATCGACGCCGGGAGCGGCGCGTAATCGAGCGCCGACGCCTGCTTCTCACCCTCGGTCAGTGCCCACCGGAGGAAATCGCGAAGCTTGCGTCCCTTCACGGAATCCGACTGCTGGGCGTAAACGAGAATCCACGTGAACGAGGAAATCGGATAAGCATTGGGGCCGGCAGCGTTCACGATCGAGAGACGATAATCGG
>DASWQD010000037.1:0-3164 GCA_036398255.1 Gemmatimonadaceae bacterium
TCGCGCCGGCGCCGACGACTATGTCACCAAGCCGTTCGCATTCGAGGAGCTGCTCGCACGTGTGGAAGCGCTCTCGCGTCGTCCTCGCGTGCTGGTGTCGCCCGCACTCAAGGTCGCTGACCTGGAGCTGCATCTCGATACGCGCGAGGTGACTCGCAACGGTGCTGCGATCGAGCTCACGCCGAAGGAATACACGGTGCTCGAGTATCTCATGCGCCACGCAGGACGGGTGATGAGCCGCACGCTCATCACGGAGTATGCGTGGGGATATCACTTCGACCCGGGAACCAACATCGTCGACGTCGTGATCAATCATCTGCGAAAGAAGATCGATGCCGGAAACACGCCGAAGCTGATTCATACCATCCGCGGCGTGGGGTATGTGATCAAGGCCGAATCTCACCCGGGAAGGGGCTGAGACGGGATGGCTTCGACCCGTACGAACCTCACAGCGGCGTTCGTGGCGGGACTCGTTGCGGTGTCCGGAATTCTCGCTGTCACGCTCTGGGCAGTTCGCAACGCGTCGGTCTATCGTGACATCGCGCGCTACGCGAGCACCGAGGCAGATCTCGCCACTGGAGTAATCCTCGAGGCAGGGGAAGGCGCGCAGCCCGTCATCATCGGTCCAGATACCGCAGCAGAGGCGCTGTTCATCACGCCGCGGCTCGGCGCGATGCTCAACTCGTTTCCCGGCTATCTCGTCGTCATCGACCGCAACGGGCTCGTGCTCTTTCAGTCCGACGACGTGAGGAGGCTCAACAACGCCGATGCCTCGGTCTTTTCCGAGCAGATAGCGAATCTCCCGCCCGGCGGCCCGGCAGGTCTCCTGTCCCTTCCGAACGCGCAGGAGAAGATTCTGCTCGTCGCGCAGGAAATCGCTCGTCCCTCGGGCACGCTCGGAAAACTCATCGTCGGTGTCTCTACCGCCGGAGCCACGGATCTCCCGCGCTCGTACCTGATTGCGTTCGCGGGCGGCGCACTCATGATCCTGATCGCAGGCTGGGGAGCGTGGGCGACGCTCGGCCTGATGTCTCAGCGAATCGGAAAGATCGCGCACGACGTAGCCGCGATCAGTGACGGACGAAGTCTCCACCGGCGGTTGAGCATCGAGAACGCAGGCGAGGAATTCGCGAAGCTGGTGGCTACGCTCAACGCGATGATCGAACGGCTGGAGACTTCGTTTCTTGGACTTCGCCGATTCACCGCCGATGCCAGTCACGAGCTGAAGACTCCGCTCGCGGTGCTGCGCGCGGATGTCGAGCGCGCGATGAATGAGCCGTCGCAGTCGGAGCGGATGGTCGCGCTCGAGGAGGCGCTGCACGAAACAACGCGCATGGCCGATCTCGTCGAGAGCCTTCTCACACTCGCGCGAGCCGATGAGGGAAGATTCGACATTCATCGCGAGCCGGTGGAGCTCAAGCCGCTGGTCGACGACGTATATGAAACAGCGCTGATTCTCGGCGAAGGCGCCGGCGTCGCCGTCAACCTTCAGTTCACCGCGGAGGTGACGATCATGGGCGATCGCACGCGCCTCCGTCAGCTTTTTCTCAACCTGGTCACAAACGCGATCAAGTACACTCCCGCAGGTGGAAAAGTCGACATCGGATTAGGGCTCCACCCGGACAATGTGACGTTTGCGGTGCGTGATACGGGAATTGGAATCGCTGCGGCGGATGTTCCTTACATCTTCGAGCGATTCTGGCGCGCAGATCGTGTGCGCTCGAGGATGTCGGAAAGAGGGGGCTTCGGACTGGGACTTGCAATCAGTCAGTGGATCGCACAGGCGCACGGCGGAACACTCACTGCATCATCAAGGCTTGGAAGGGGCAGCCTTTTTACAGTCACCTTGCCTCTCGAGATGGGGGCCTGAAACATGAAAAAAAGATTAAGCGGAATTCATTAATTCTTAATCTTCGCGGCATTACGTCGAGAGCCGGTCCCGGGTAATCTAAGATTCACAAAACCTTTTCTCGGTGATGCAATGTTCAACAGACTGATCGAGTCGAGTCCTCACAAGCAGAAGATGGCCGGCGGAACAATGTTCAGCATCGTGTTCCACGGGGCTCTGATCGCGACCGCAGTTTTCGTCACCGCGCGCGCTGGAATCGCGGATGACAAGACGAAGGCCGAAAAGATCCAGTTCGTGGAGATGAAGAAGGAGCCGCCGAAGCCCAAGCCGAAGGAGCCGCCTCCTCCGCCGCCGAAGGATGTCGTGATGAAGGCTCCTCCGCCGAAGGGCTTCCAGGTTCTTCGTGCTCCGGTCGAGATCCCGATCAAGATTCCCGATATCGACCTCTCGAAGAAGGTCACTGACGAAGCCGACTTCAGCGGAAAGGGCGTGAAGGGTGGTGTCGCCAAGGGCGTCGAGGGCGGAACGCCGCAGATCATCGACCCCAATCAGACCTACTACGAGTTCCAGGTCGAGAAGCCCGTGCAGCAGATCCCCGGCACTGGCGCTCCTCGCTATCCCGACGCGCTCCGCTCCTCAGGTGTCGAGGGAGAAGTGCAGGCGCAGTTCGTCGTTGCCGAAGACGGGCGTGCGGACGTGGGCACGTTCAAGGTTCTCAAGGCGACGAACGACCTGTTCGCCAGCGCGGTTCGCTCGGCGCTGCCGAACATGCGCTTCTATCCGGCTGAAGTCGGTGGGAAGAAAGTGAAGCAGCTCGTGCAGCAGAGCTTCCAGTTCAAGCTCGACAGATAACGCGTAAGGCAACCCATAACCCAACGGAGATACGGATCAAATGCAACTTTCGCTGATGGAACTCTGGAGCAGCATGGGCGGATTCGCCAAGGGCATCGTGTTCACCCTTGCCATCATGTCTGTCTGGTCGCTGTCGATCACCATCAAGAAGTGGTGGGATCTTCGCAAGGCGCAGTCCGAGACCCGCAAGTTCGCGCCTGAATTCTCGCAGTTCCTCGAGGAAGACAACCTCAATGAGGCGGTCACCCTTTCCGAGAAGTACAAGAAGTCGCACGTCGCCCGCGTCCTCGGCGGCGCTCTTACCGAGATCAAGCCTCTGATTCAGGACGGCACCGTTTCGGTCGGAGACATCAACTCCGCCGAGCGTGCAGTCGAGCGTGAGATGCTCATGACGATCACCGATCTCAAGCGTGGCCTCGGTGTTCTCGCGACCGTCGGTGCAACCGCGCCGTTCGTGGGTCTG
>DASWQD010000038.1:0-4114 GCA_036398255.1 Gemmatimonadaceae bacterium
GTCCGAATCATTTCCTGAAGTAGCCGAAAGGATCGGGGATCCGCGCCTGGTCGAGCGCCTGGAGAAGGTCGCCCGGTGAAAGTGAGCGTACCGCCCCGGCGGATATTTCTTGCCGACGCCGATGCGTTCTACGTTGCGGTCGCGCGGATGGTGGATCCGGAGGGAGCAGGGAAGGAGCCACTACTTATAGTAGGGGGCTCACGCGAGAGCCGCGGAGTTGTGTGTTCGGCATCCTGGGAGACGCGAAAATTCGGCGTGCGCTCGGCAATGCCGATCTCGCGCGCGCTGCGGCTCTGTCCACAGGCGATGTGCGTGCCCGTGCCGCGAAAGGCATGCTCAGCCAAGAGCCGCGAGATTCGCGAAGTGCTCGAGCGATTCGCGCCGATTGTCGAAGGCGCGAGCATCGACGAGTGGTATCTCGATCTCGGCGGAACCGAAGGCGTGTACCACAATGAGCCTCTCGCTGCTACGGCTCATCGCATTCGTGAGGAAGTGAAGCGTGAGACCGGACTCTCCGTTTCGAGTGGGGGAGGAACCAACAAGCTCGTGGCGAAGCTCGCAGTCGAGCGAGCAAAGCCGAAGCCGGGAACGGGCGCCGATGGCGTGCACATCGTCGAGCCCGGGAACGAGGGCGAGTTTCTCAGGACATTCACGCTCGCGGAGATTCCACTCATCGGCCCCAAGTTCCAGGAGCGTCTTGCGGCCCTCGGGATGACGAAAGTGCCCGATGTGCTTCAGTACGATCTTGCGACTCTCCAGTCGTGGCTCGGAAAGCGTGAGGCCGAATGGCTGTGGGAAAGAGTTCGCGGAATGAGCGACTCCGAGGTCGATCCCGGCGGCGATGCGAAGAGCCTGAGCCGCGACGAAACGTTTCCGAGGGACATCAACGATGACCGCGAGCTGGAACGCGAGCTCGTCGCGCTCGTCACGCGCGCCGCATTCGACCTGAGGAGCGACGGTCTGGCGGCGCGCACCATAACCGTTCGCATTCGCGACATGGATTTCCGCACGCGCTCAGCGAGACGAACTCTCGCCCAGCCCGTGGTATCCGACCGGGTTCTGCTGAAGGTCTCGCGAGAGCTCCTGGCCAAGCTGCGCGCTGCGCGGCGGGTTCCGGCGCGCCTGCTCGGAGTTGCAGTCTCGTCTCTCGCGCAGGATCCCGATGCGGACCAGCTTGCGCTCTTTGCGCAGCGTGCGGACCCGAACGCCGAGACGATACGCGATCGCTCGCTCGCCCGGGCGGTGGACAGGGTTCGCGCGAAGTTTGGTCCGAAGAGCGTCATTCCCGGAACGCTTGCAGCCAAGGACGATTGATCCGCTCTCCACTGGCCCGCGGTTCGCAGTAGTCGTCGAGCAACATGCCTGACATCGGTGACCTGAAAAACCAGATAGGCGAGATAATCGGGGGGCTTGGAAACGTCGTCCGCTCGGCGCTCGCCGATGACCCGTATGAAATCCTGACCTATCGCGGATACGCAAACGCGAAGCGCGCGCGCGTCTATGGACGAGTGGTCGAAAAGCTGAGCGTGAGTGCGAGCACTGATACTGATTCAACGCTTCGGAACCTGCTCAACACATATCGGCGTGCCGACAGCGACCCGCTTGGCCACGCGAACGTCCGCGCGGCATTCGCAGGAAGCATCGCAGACTTCCATGCGGATGACGAAGGCTTCTTCGGCGGATGGATCGACATCGCGGAGAAGACTGATGACGAATGGCCGAAGTACGAGACCGAGCTGATTCAGGCTGCGCCCGATGCTCCGTCAGTGAAGGCATCGGGCGAAGTGCTCGTTCCCCCGAAGAGCGCGCGGTTCTGCGTCGTGAGCGACATCGACGACACTGTGATCCAGTCGAGGGTCTCGAATTTTCTTCAGGCGGCGCGCACCGTGATGCTCGGCAACGCGAGGACACGATTGCCGTTTCCAGGAGTGGCGGCGTTTTACGAGGCGCTGCGAAAAGGCAAAACCGGCGACGAGAGAAATCCGATCTTCTATGTCTCGAGCAGTCCGTGGAACATCCACGATGTCATCAGCGAGTTCATGGACCTCCAGAAGGTGCCGAAGGGACCACTGATTCTTCGCGACTGGGACATCGGATTCTCGTCGCTCGATTCAGCCCGCCACTTCGATCACAAGGGTGTGGCGATAAGGAATCTTCTGCAGCTGTATCCCGACCTGCCGTTCATTCTCATCGGCGACACGAGCCAGCACGATCCCGAGATCTATCGTCAAATCGTCGACGAGTTTCCGACTCGGGTAACCGCCATCTACATTCGCGACGTGAACCGCAACGCCGAGCGAAAAGCGTCGGTGGCGAAGCTTGCGGCTGAGGTCCTCGCCGCCGGCTCCACACTCGTGCTCGCCGAGGATACGCTCGGCGCCGCGAAGCATGCTGCGGAGCAAGGATGGATCAGTGCCGAATCGCTGCCGGATGTGGGTGAAGAGAAGCGGGCAGACGAAGGGCGCGACGACACGAAGGTCGCCGCGCCCGAAGGTGGAAAGCCCGTGTCAGGGGCACCGCCCAAGGTTATCGGCTAGATCGCATCAGCTGCTTCTCGAAGAATGCGGCTGTCGCGGCATTGACGCGCAGCCAGTTCGCGTGAACCATGAAGTGGTGGTTGTCGTCGGGAATGATCAGCTCCTCGAACGGCACTCCGCTCCTGGCGAGCCGCTGCGACAAGTCGACCGTCTGGCTGAAGCGTACGTTGCGGTCATCATCGCCGTGTATCAGGAGCACCGGCGACTTCCAGCCTTTCATGTGTGCCACCGGCGACGATGTCCATGCGATCTCCAGGGCCTTCGGCAGGTCGGGAGATTCTTCGAAGCGCTCGCGGTTCATGAGGCCGCGCGCTCGCTCGGTGGTCCAGTCATGGACTCCATGGATGTCGACACCCGCAGCGAAGAGATCGGAGTTCCTCGCGAGCGCCATCGCAACGAGAAAGCCGCCGTATGATCCGCCGTAAATGCCGATTCTCGCCGGGTCGACGAACGACTGCGCGCGCAGCCACTCTGCGGCCGCTTTCACGTCCTGATATTCGGACGCGCCCTGTGATCCGGCGTTGCGGGCCTGCTGGAACTCGCGTCCGTATCCAATTCCCAGCCGGTAATTGACCGAGAGCACGACGAACCCGCGGCTCGCGAGGTACTGGTTGAGCGCGTACGCATTCGAGTAGTAGTCCGAATAATTCCAGCCGAGCAGCATCTGGCGCGGCGGTCCGCCATGGACGTAGATGATTGCGGGCTTCTTTCCCGAGCCGCCGGCGTTGAACAGCTGCGAATGGAATACGACACCGTCTGGTGACTTGATGACGACTTTCGCCGGAGTGACGAGTTTCCGGGGAAAGTTCGAAGGAATTCTGTCGGAGCCAACCAATGTCGCTGGCCCGCCACCGAAAGGCATGATTGCAGGAAGTGGTGGACGCTCGGCGGTTGCGCTGATGAACGCGATCGACTTTCCGTCGTCGGTCACGAACGGAGTCCACTCGAGTCCCTTGCCCGGCGTCATCACCTGTGGCTCAGCGCGGTCGACTGGGACTTTCACGATGTGCCGGCGATCGATGTCGTCAGCATCGCTCCCCGCGTTGCCGGCGAACAGCAGGAACTTCCGGTCGGGACTGAGCGAGATGTACTCGGCCATGTAGTTGCCGGGTGTCAGCAGAGTTGGCGTTCCACCATTTTCGGCGACGGAGTACAGGTGTGCCTGCCCATCGGCATTGGAAAGGAAGACTATCCGTCCGCCGGCCGCCCAGTGAAGATTCGTCCCGCCATGAGTGGATGGGTACGATTTGTCGGGAGCGCTCCAGACTTTTTTCCCTTCGCCTGTCCTTGCATCCGCTGTCCAGATCGACCACTGGCGCCATTGCCGCACGAGGATCGAGTCAGGAGCGCCGCCGCTTCCCGGTGAGCGAACGAATGCGATGCGAGAGCCGTCCGGTGACCAGCGCGGTGAAACGTCGCGCGACGACGTCGGTGCGATCCAGAGCACAGGTGTCGAATCGTTCGTGTAGACGCCGACGAAAGAGTGATCCTGGCGGTTCGAGACGAACGCGACCCGGGTTCCGTCGGGCGACCACTCGATGCTCCCGAGATCTCCGTTCGCCGAAAAGAGTTTCCTG
>DASWQD010000039.1:0-1859 GCA_036398255.1 Gemmatimonadaceae bacterium
GAACGATCCGGTTGTCGCGGCGGTGTACGACTGCTTCGCGTCTCCGGTGTCATCGAGAATGGCAAGCCCCTCTTCTTCAGTCGGCAGATGCCATCCGGCCGGACACGCCGTCTTCGCCTCCTCCCACGAGTACAGCCTCCCATACTCGGCGCATTCTTCGTGGTGGTCGTTGCGGCACCAGGACGCCGGAGTGGTAAAGTCGAGGTTGCGAGCGAGCCAGATCGTCCCGGCAGATCCGATTGTGGGGTACAGCTGCTCGTCGCGCGAGTCCGTCATCGTGCGAACACGCTCTCCTTCTCGGGATTCGGAGCTGCAACCGAGGATGGCGGCGGCGATGAGCAGTAACAGCGATTTCATGGTATCGCTCCGGGCAGAGTCGCTCGATAGAGGAAAACCCAGACAGTGGCGGGCTATGGGTTACCAGTATTGAGTCTTGGGTATACGGTTAAACCGAAAACCCACGACCGATAACCGGAAACCCATAGCCCGCTACCGTCTGGGTCTAATCACATGATGCCAGACATACAGTATGAAACATTCGCCTCATAACGTTGCCACTACTATAGTATAGGTCTCCATGCCCGACCTCCGCGAGCAGCTACAGGAACTACTCGGCGAGACCTACCGTCTGGAGCGCGAGCTCCCGGGCGGAATGTCGCGGGTATTCGTGGCCGAGGAGACGGCGCTCGCGCGGAAGGTGGTGATCAAGGTACTGCCGCCGGAGACCGCCGCGAGCGTGAACGTCGCGCGGTTCCGGCGTGAGATCCAGCTCGCGGCGTCGCTCCAGCATCCGCATATCGTCCCGCTTCTCACCGCGGGCGCAAAGGGTGACCTGCTGTATTACGTGATGCCCTTGATCGAGGGCGAGTCCCTGAGGTCACGGCTTCTCAAGAAGGGTGAGTTCCCGGTGAGCGACGTCGCGTGGATAATGCGAGATGCCGCGTCAGCTCTCGCGTACGCGCACAGTCACGGAGTAGTTCATCGTGACATCAAGCCTGACAACATCCTCCTGACGGGGAAGTTCGCGGTCGTCACCGACTTCGGTGTCGCCAAGGCGGTGAGCGAGGCGACCGCGGATTTCAATATCACCTCGCAGGGCGTCGCACTTGGCACGCCGACGTACATGGCGCCGGAGCAGGCTGCCGCCGATCCGAACACCGATCATCGCGCGGACATCTACGCGCTCGGCGTCGTAGGATACGAGTTGCTGGCAGGCACGCCTCCGTTCACCGGCACGTCGCAGCAGATGATTCTCGCCGCGCACATCTCGCGCGCGCCGGAGAACGTGACGATGCACCGGGCGTCCGTTCCGCCCGCGCTCGCGAATGTGGTGATGCGGTGTCTCGAGAAGAAGCCCGCGGACAGGTATCAGACAGCCGATGAGCTGATGCAGCAGTTGTCGGCGATTGCGACATCGGGCTCGACTACACCTGCGAGTACCGTTCCGTACATACCGGCAGCGCAGCGTGAGACCCGCAAGTCACGGCGCAATGCAGTTGCGGCTGCCTTCATTCTTGGGCTTGCTGCTTTTGGTGCTGTTGCCTGGTTCGCGGGAAGGAGCAAGGCGCCGGCGTTCGACGACCGTCGCGTGATCGTATCCGATTTCGAGAACCTCACGCGCGACGCTTCGCTCGATCCTGTGGGTAAGCTTGCATCCGACGTCCTGAGGCAGAACATCACGCAGACTGGGGTCGGGGAAGTCGTGGAGACAGCGCCTGCTGACAATGATTCTGCAAAAGCAGGACTGATTGTCCGCGGCAGGTACTATCGTGAAGGTGACAGCGTTCGCGTTCAGGCGGAGATCGTCGATGCACGAACATCACGCGTAATCCGCGCGATGAGCCCTGTGAAAGCTGCTG
>DASWQD010000040.1:0-5280 GCA_036398255.1 Gemmatimonadaceae bacterium
GGTGGCGGTATTTCCCGGCGCCTCTTCGACACGAATGGTTCCCTTGTGCGACCTGATCCTGAGCCACGCCCCCTGCGCCACCTGCCCACTGAAAACCTGGCGGGCTTCTGATGAATTCTGCGCCTCGGCAACGGGCGCGGCGAGGGCGAGAAGGAGGGCAACGCTGAGCTTCATTTCCGAATCCCCGATAAGGTGGTATCTGCTTTGGACCTTCGGTCGGGCTGGAGGGTTTGAACCGACTTGAGCTGGATGTTCCCCAGCTCTATCGTAGTGGTCCACCTCATCAAGGGAGACAGCATGAACCTGACTCGTCTGTGCAGGACCCTCGTTCCCGTAGCCGCCTTGGCGACCACCGCCTGCAGTGACCCCAATGGACCCGGAACGGATCCCATTACGGACCTGCCCCGCAAGCTCACCGCGGCCGAGCAGAAGCTCATCGGCGGCAGCAATGCTTTCGCTTTCGACCTGCTTCGCCAGATCAACAAGTCGGACCATGCAGGCAATGTGTTCGTGTCCCCCCTGAGCGCGTCGATGGCTCTCGGGATGGCGCTCAACGGCGCGGATGGCGGCACGTACACAGCGATGCACAGCACGCTTCGCCTCGGCGATCTCGTCCGCACGGACGTGAACGAGGGCTACAAATCCCTCATCGCACTCCTCAGGGGTCTCGACAAGTCGATTGAATTCCGGATCGCCAATTCGATCTGGTACGAGAAGACTTACCCGTTCCATGCATCGTTCATCAATGAGAGTAAGTCGTTCTTCGACGCGCAGGTGCAGGCACTCGATTTTGCCAATCCGGCCTCCGTCGATGTGATCAACTCGTGGGTGAACGAGGCGACGTCGAAGAGGATCCCGAAGATCATCGACGGAATCGACCAGAACGTCATGTTCCTCATCAATGCCATCTACTTCAAGGGTGCGTGGAAGAACTCGTTCGACAAGTCGAAGACCGTCAACGCTCCGTTCCATGCGCTCGACGGATCGACCGCGAACGTGCCGCTGATGACGCAGTCGGAGGGAACGAGAACGTTCTTCGGATCGAACTACGCCGCATTTGACCTTCCGTATGGAAACACTGCCTTCTCGATGACCGTGGTTCTTCCCGACAAGGGAGTGGACATCAACGCGTTCACGGAGAGCCTGAGTGAATCGCAGTGGGCTGCAATCGACGACGGAATGCGCGAAACGGGCTACGACGTTTACCTGCCTCGCTTCAAGCTCACCTGGGAGAAGAAGCTCAATCCGGACCTGAGCGGTCTGGGTATGGGGTTAGCGTTCACTCCGTACAAAGCCGATTTCACCCGAATGTCTCCGAATGGAAAGGATCTTTTCATCAGTGAAGTCATTCAGAAGACGTTCGTCGAGGTGAACGAAGAGGGTACTGAAGCCGCGGCTGCAACGAGCGTCGGCATCATGCCCACCTCCCTGCCGCCATCCATTCGTGTGGACAGGCCGTTCGTCTTCGCCATTCGCGAGCGCTTCTCGGGCACCATCCTCTTCATCGGAAAGGTCACCAGGCTGCCCGGTTGATCCTGCGGCGCTACTGGCTGCCGCTTGCGCTGACGGCCGGGACGATCGGACTCTTCGGTCGCGTCCCGGCCGTTCGCGATGCCAGTACTTCTCTAGCTCCCTCAGGCGCCGAGATCGATCTTCCGCTTTCCTATGTAGTCACTTCCCCATTCTCACGGACCCTCGACGCGTTCACCCTGTTGTCAACCGCGCAATCCATCGCAGCGCTGGTGACAATCGTGCTGATCGTCGTCGCCTGGTTCGCCCTTTCGCACCGCAAGCGGGGCGCGCGCGCATGGCTGACTCTCGCGATCGCAATCGTCATCGGCGCGGGAGCGTTTCTCGGCGCAGTTGCCTTGCTTCCGCGTCCGATGGCAGGCCTGAGAGTGAACGACCCGAACACGATTGTCGTCGACTTTCACAGTCACACCGGAACGTCGCATGACGTGCGCAAGAGCTTCAGCGCCGAGGACAATCGTGGGTGGCACAGGTCGGGCGGCTTCGACGCGGCGTGGATCACCGACCATGTGAAGTTCGATGGCGCGGTTGCTGCGCGATCGAAGAATCCGCCGCGCGCCGGCGACGGCGTTACGCTGCTGACAGGCGTCGAAGGCCGCTACCACAGAATCATGTCGACGATCATGCTCGGACTCGATGAGCGCGACACGGCTCTGCTCAACCGGCGCGGCAACCTTCTGCCAGGACAACCTGCGAGCGGGAGAGCTCCTTACACAATCGTGGCACTTCCAAATCGAAACCTCGACTCGGTCACAGCGGAAAGCCTCGACAGCCTTCCGCGCTTTGCCGCGATCGAGCTCATCGATGCTGCTCCTCGAGGACTTGCCCAGTTCGACCGCGAAGAAATGAGAATCAGGCGTATCGCCGCAGCTCGCGGATTGACGCTAGTGGCAGCATCGAACAATCACGGATACGGAAGAACGGTCGCAGCATGGAATCTCGTATCACTTCCCAGGTGGCAGGAGCTTTCTCACGAGCAGCTCGCCGTATCAATTGAAGATCAGCTGCGCCGGTCACCGCCTTCGATCGTAATGCGAGCTCGACCGCGAGCTCACGACGCCCTCGTCGTGTTCACTTTACCTGTAATCGTGTACCAGACACTTGGCAGCCTGACAGTCGCCGAGCGCGTTTCGTGGCTCGTGTGGATCTGGGGAATCGCGCTGCTGTTGATCGGTTTCCGAACCGGGCGCCTCAGCGCCTGATGCCGCATCGCCGGGCTGTTCGGCGGGCGGGTAGTGAATTCGGGAAGAGACTCAGTGCCTGGCGCGCATATGGACGTGACTTGGCGCACTGCCGGTGACCTGCGTAGATGTCGGCCAGCCGCTGGTTGATGCGATAGCTGCCCGGATCGAGGCGGGCCGCTGCTACCCACCCGGCAGTACGGGCTCCCGTTCCGACGTTCGACATGGCCATCACCTGGGCCGCACTTCTGATCGTGCTCAGCGCAGCGAGAACGACAACCGCGAATCTCGCATGACGCCACCGTCTGCTCGCGAGATCAACAGTGTTCCGTCTTTGTGGACTCGCTGTTGCCGCGCCGAACGTGAGCCATACGAGAAATGCGGGAGCAGGAAGCAGAAGCACTGCGTCGAACGCGCTCACTACCATCGTGGCAACGACCGTTCCCGCGAGTGCGATGCGCATCAATATGTGCTCGTAACTGGGCAGGTCTCTCCATTTCCTCAACGACCCGAAGAAGAGAACGGCGAACACCGCGAGAAGGGACACCGCGGCGACCGCTCCGCGCTCGGAGATGAACGCAACCCAGTCGCTGCTCGGCCAGGGGTTCGCCGTCATGCCGTTGTCGGCGAGCGATGGATCCCCGCCCGGAGCGAACCTCGGATATCGAACGGGCCAGTTACCGGGGCCGGCGCCGAATATCGGGTCCGCGCTCACGATCTTCAGAGAGTTCTGATACTGCGCGATGCGTCCGCGCCCGCTCCCCGACTCGTAATCCACGACGTTTCGCGCAGAGTCGAGATAGGGAGAGTCACTCTTCCATTCGAGTGTATTCGGAAGGATGACGGCGATCGTTCCACCGAGCATCGTCACGAGCAGAATTCGCGCGAGCCGTCCACCGACACGCGTCTCTCTCCAGTATTTCCGGGAGACCAGGAAAAGAGGCAGCGAAATCACCAGTGTCAGGGCGACGGCGAGATATGCAGCGCGCGAGCGTGAAAGGACGATGGTCGCGGCGAGAATCCCAACACCGATCGTCCACCAGAACGCGATGATGGAACGCTTCGTCGTCAGCGCGCACCATACCGCAAACGGCAGCGCAATAGCGACGACGTGAGCGATGAAATTTCTGTTGCCGAGTGTGCCGCCGGGCGCTCGCGCGAGGGTAAACCAAACGCTCTCGACGCCGTATGCCTGCGCAAGCGAAGTGATCGCCGCCGCGATCGCGGCAAAGACCGCGGCTCCGATGAGGGTTCGAGCCATTTGCTGAGAGCTTACGTGCCTTGCGCCCCAGAAGACGAGCGCGCTCGAGACGCTCACCCCGATGGCTCTTTGCGCTAGCCAGTGATTCGTCGCGAACACGGCGGCCAGGATGCTCCACGCAATGAACACTGCGATGAGCCCGTCGATCAGGTCACCTCTCAGGACTCGAAGTCGAAAGGCGAATACCAGCGCCACGATCATCCCGACGATGTTGAGCGCTAGCTCCTTCGGAATGAAGTAGCGGTCGAGCTCGAACACCTTGTACGACAGGGCGGCGAGCATGACGACGATCACCCCGGCGGCGAGCGGCAGGACGAGGAGCCACTCCGCCCGCGAAATCGCAGGCGGGTCGCCTGCGCCGGCCTGGTTCGAGACTTGTTCGCTCACGATGGGCGGGAATATACCCGCCCCATCGCTACGCAAGTCAGCCAGCTACACGCGTCAACGCCCCAGCCAGTATGTAGCCTTGATCAGGAACACATTCGTCGGGACGGTCTTGAAGATGTCGCCCAGGTCACGGCTCGCGCGGAAATCACCGACCGGCTCGAAGCCGCTGCGTTCCTGCTGCCACACGAAGAACAGGGCAGAACCGGGGCGATATTCCCAGCGAAGCACCGCGTTGCCGCGAAGATTCTTCACGTTGAAGTTCGGATCGCCGAACTGGAAAGCCTGGGCGGATCCGGCTCCGTCAGGATCGACGGTGTAGACTCCCGTCGAGCTGCGTGAAATCGTTCCGCGATCGGTGCCGTACGTCGCGAAATCGTACGTGCGCGGCGTCTCGAATTCCTTGAAGTCATCGTAGCGACCCGTCGCAACGAACGGCTGCGCGTACATCTGAAGGCTCACCGTTGGCGTGAACGTCCACTCGACGCGCGTATCCATCGCGATCGTCGTCTGATGAATGTCGGCGAAGACATACCGGCGCCCGAACGTGCTCGAGGCGAGCGCGTCCTGAACGCTTCTCACGTACTGGCCGGTGCTCGTCCCGCCGCTCCAGTTCGGCGAGAAGCGAATTCTCAGCGACGTCGTCGGACGCCAGTCGAGATTGAAGTACGCGCTTGGGCCCACCCCACCGGCCTCGTCTGTCGAGTAGTTGAAGCCTCCGCCGAGGACGACCTTCTTTCGGCCGTCAGAGTTGATGTTCAAACCGAGGTAGCGTCCTGACGGCACCTGAGCTTCAGGCCCGCCGCGCGTGAAGCGATCGTCGTAAAAACGGGGGTTGTAACCCCAGTTAATTCCGAGATTCCAGAAATTGCTCAGCGTTCCTTCTGCCCCGCCGTTGATCGATCGATAGATCGACGTGCCGCC
>DASWQD010000041.1:0-1926 GCA_036398255.1 Gemmatimonadaceae bacterium
CGTCTCTGCCGCCTGAGCTCACACCGAATATCATCGTCACGTCTCCCTATCTCCGCGCGCGACACACCGCCGAGATAGTCGCCCGGTCAGCGGGACTGTCGCGCGACAAGTACACGCTCGTTGTCGACGAGCGGCTTCGCGAAAAGGAATTCGGAGTCCTTGACCGGCTCACTAAAGTCGGCATCGAAGCCTACCACCCCGACCAGGCGGAATTCCGCCGCCTCCTCGGCAAGTTCTACCATCGGCCGCCCGGCGGTGAAAGCTGGTGCGACGTGATCCTCCGCCTTCGCAGCGCCATCGAGATGATCTCGCGCGAATACTGCGGCGAGCGCGTGCTGCTCGTCGGACACTCCGTCGTCGTGCTCTGCCTCCGCTATCTCATCGAGCACATGACCGAAGAGCAGATACTCAGGATCGACAGGGAAAACGAAATCGCGAACTGCTCGGTCACCTCGTACGTGCACGACGCTACAGTCAAGCCGAAGGGACAGCTCCGCCTCGAGCTGTTCAACTTCGTCGCACCACTCGAGGAAGCAGGCGCGCCGGTGACGTCCAGGCCAGATGCCAAAGTCGCCGCGAAATAGCGGCCGCTCCTCACGGGTGTCGCAGGCGCTCCTGCGCAAATGGCCGCTGCCCCGGCACTCCGGCAATGACGGCAAGGACGAGCGCGGAAGCGTCCTCGTCGTTGGCGGCGAAGTCGCTATTCCCGGCGCAGTGATCCTCGCCGGAATCGCTGCGCTCAGGGCGGGAGCGGGCAAGCTTCAGATCGCAACCTGCAGATCGATCGCGCCGCTCGTCGGCATCACTGTTCCCGAGGCGTTGTCACTCGGGCTCGATGAAACCGGTCGAGGCTTGATCGCTCCCGGTGCCGCGCCGGCGCTCGACCAACTGCTGAAAGAATCCGATGCGCTCCTGATCGGACCAGGAATGAAAGGCGAGCAAGACGAACAGCAATTCGTGCTGAAGGTGATCGAACGGTGCGATACCACGCTCATCCTGGATGCGGGAGCGATCGATGCGCTCGGCACATCACCCGACGCGTTGCACAAACAGGGCGGCAAGGCGGTCATCACCCCGCACTTCGGCGAGATGTCCCGGATGCTTGGACTGACCGACGAAGAGATCGCGCAAGACCCGGAGCAGATCTCCCTCGATACTGCATCGAGCCTGAACGCGGTCGTCGCACTGAAAGGAGGCCGCACCTTCATTGCGTCACCGGATGGTAGTCTCTTCTGCTACGATTCGGGCGACGTCGGCCTCGCCACATCCGGCAGCGGCGACACTCTCGCCGGAGTCATCGCCGGCCTCATCGCGCGCGGAACGGATCCGCTGCACGCAGCTCTCTGGGGAGTTTTCCTCCACGGGTCCGCGGGCAACAGGCTCGCGAAACGCATGGGCCGAATCGGCTATCTCGCCCGCGAGCTCCTCGACGAAATTCCGCCCATCATGAATCGGCTCTAGGAGCCGATCGCGGCAGCGTTCCCGGCATGTCGGCCAGCACGTAGACAGTCACAGCCATCAGCGCAACGCACTCCGCCATCTCACTCGGCGACAGTTTGTCCATCGTATCCGCCGAGCTGTGGTGATACCAGAAGTACTTCGAGCCTTCGACTACCGGCGACATCGTCGGCACACCGAGCCTGTTGAGCGGGCCGGTATCCGCGCCTCCTCCGCCTTGCTGCACGGAGTCGGCACCCAGCGATTTGAACAGCGTCACGATGTCTGCGATCATCGCGAGCCCGCCCTCGCCGGCAGTCACGCCGAGGCCGAGCGGTTTGAAAACTCCATTGTCGGACTCGAGTGCAACTACATGCTTGTCGAGCTCGGCGCGATGCGCATCCCGATATCCGTTCGCGCCGCGGCTGCCGTTCTCCTCGTTAGTCCACGCAACGACGCGAATTGTTCGCTTCGGCTTGAGGCCAAGCC
>DASWQD010000042.1:0-15451 GCA_036398255.1 Gemmatimonadaceae bacterium
CGCCCGGTGTCCAGGTCACGACGGCGTCGAGTGAGCCGGGCGGAGCGATCTCCATTCGCATCCGCGGTGCGTCATCCATCACCGGCAACTCCGAGCCTCTCTACGTCATCGACGGATTCCCCATCGAGAACGACATCGAGGGATCCTCACCCGGCAACGGCGGACGCAGCCGCACCACGCCTGCCAATCCGCTCGTCACTCTCAATCCGAGTGAGATTGAATCGATCAGCGTTCTCAAGGATGCATCGGCGACGGCCATCTACGGTGCGCGCGGTGCGAACGGTGTCATCATCATCACGACGAAGCAGGGCAGAGGATCGAAGCCGCAGTTCAGCGTCGAGTCCTATTCCGGCGTCTCGTCGCTCGCGAAGAAATACGACCTTCTCGACGCCGCCGGATACATGGACTACGCAAACGAGTACGCGCGGAACCAGAGCAACCCGTTCACTCCATTCCCCGACAGCACGAAGGCGCGCATCCTTGCTTCCGGCGTGAACACCGACTGGCAGGACGAGATCTTCCGATCCGCTCCGGTTCGCAATGTCCAGTTCTCCGTGCGCGGCGCGACGAGCACTTCCAACAACACGCGCTACGCTCTCTCCTTCGGGCGCTATGATCAGGATGGCATCGTCGTCGGTTCAGGTCTTCGGAGAATGTCGAGCCGCCTCAACGTGAACCAGAACTTCGGCGAGCGCGTTCAGATCGGCGGTACGGTCAGCGCGAGCCAGGCGAGGAGCAAGGCCGTACCGGTCGCCGGGCAGCAGAACGCCGGAGCGGGCGCAGTCAGCGCTGCGCTTCAGTACGTGCCGATCCTTCCGATCTTCCGGCCGGATGGAACGTACTCGCTTCTCAATCCGGACTTGAATGTCTACGGAAGCCAGCTCGACGCGGCACCTGCGCCAAACCCTGTAGCCATGGCGCGTGAAGTGAGCGACAGCCTCGGCGACACGAGAGTGCTCGGCAACTTCTTCGCCGACGTCGGCGTGATGAAGGATCTCAAGCTCCGCGTGAGTCTCGGCGCCGACTACGCAAATCGCTTCCGCAATACCTACTATCCGCGCACTACGAGCATGGGTCTCGCCGCGAACGGAATTGCAATTCGCGCGAGCTCGACCACGTCGTCGTGGATCAACGAGAACACTCTCACGTACGACAAGCGCCTCGGCGTGCACGGCATCAACCTCCTTGGCGGATACAGCCGGCAGCGCACTGACGTGAATGGTGACAACGCGCGGAATACGAATTTCGTGAATGACATCACGTCGTTCTTCGACATCGGCGCGGGCACGCAGGAGGGTGGGCCGACCGTCAGCTCACGCCGCACGATGCAGACTCTCGAGTCGTGGCTTGGCCGCTTGAACTACTCGCTGCTCGACAAGTACCTCCTGACGCTCACGTACCGGAACGATGGCTCGTCCCGCTTCGCTTCCGGAAAGAAGCGCGGAGGATTCCCATCGGCCGCGTTCGCATGGCGCGCCTCGGAGGAAGGATTTCTCAAGAGCGTCGACATGATCGACCAGCTCAAGTTCCGCGTTTCGGTTGGAACCGTCGGCAATCCGTCGATTCGCCCGTATCAGTCGCTCGCCCGCCTCAGCGACCAGACCTACAGCTTCAACAACGTTCCGTACTCCGGCTACTATCCCGTGTCGGTGGGCAACCCCAACCTGACGTGGGAGTCGACCAATCAGTTCGATGTCGGATTCGATCTCGGTCTTGCCCGCCGGATGAACCTCACGGTGGACTACTATAAGAAGAAGACCACCGATCTGCTCCTCTCTATCAGTATGCCGCTGGAATCGGGCTTCGAGAGCGCTCTCGCGAACCGTGGCTCGGTGGAGAACAAGGGAATCGAGGTCGGCCTCGAGGCGGACATTCTCCGCGGATCGAACAATGGACTTCGCTGGCGGACGAACATCAACTTTGCGAAAAACCGCAACCGGGTTCTCGACCTCGGTGGTGAATCCCAGATCTTCGCGGATCTGATCACGACCGACTTCAACCTTCCCGGCACAATGATCCGGGTCGGACAGCCGATCGGAGTCTTCTACGGATTCAGGAGCCGCGGCGTGATTCCGGATTCGGCGACGGCGGCGACCATCACCTACAGAAACTTCAGCGGTGGAAGGTTCAGAGCGGGTGACATGTGGATCGAGAACATCGACGGTGACACGCTCATAACGCTGAACGACCGCACCACCATTGGCGACCCGACACCGGACTTCACTTACGGATTCAGCAACACGTTCACCTGGAGACGCTTCGAGCTCTCGGGTCTGCTTCAGGGCTCCAGGGGTGGAAAGATCCTGAACGTGAACCGGATCCGCACTGAAGCTCAACCGCGTGCCAACGTCGCGCGCGCACGCTGGGAAGATCGGTGGACGCCAACCAACACCAATACGCAGTATCCGAGGGTGGGTGAGAACCCGAACCAGGTCGGCCCGAACAACTTTACGTCGAACCTGCTCGAGGACGGATCCTACCTCCGCCTCCGCACCATCACACTCTCGTACGGCGCGCCTGCATGGCTCTTCGGTGCGCGGCTGTATGTCACCGGAACGAATCTCCTCACGTGGACCGATTACAGCGGGTTCGACCCCGATGTGAGCGGCCAGTCCGTAGGCAATACCAACCGCGGCATCGACATCGGCGCGTATCCGCTTTCGCGCACGATCATCGCCGGCTTGAACATCAACTACTGATTCCCATGAGAACCCATATTCGAGCCCTCACGCTGCTCACCGCTTTCGCGGGAGTGATCGCGTGCAGCGATGAATTCCTGACCGAGATTCCGTCGGACTTCGTCGCGCCCGAGAATTTCTATCGCAACCAGAGCGACGCCATCTCGGCGGTGACGGCCGCATACGCGACCTTCATCAACCTGCCGTCGCCGCTTGGAGTCGCCGATTATCTCGGCCGCAACATGGCGATGCTCATCGAGTATCCGACCGAGATGACGACGAGCCGACTTAGCGCCACCAACGAGCGCAGTCTCATCGGTACCTACCACACGCAGTTCAACCCGACGCATCCGTATCTCGAGAGCACGTGGCAGGCTGCCTACTTCGGCATCAACCGCGCTAACACCGTGATTGCCCGTGTTCCGGAAATCGACATGGATCCAACGCGGCGCGACCAGGTCATCGGTGAAGCAAAATTCCTCCGCGCCGTGCACTACTACTTCCTCGCCGGATTGTTTGGCGGAGTGCCTCTGAAGCTCGAGCCCACCACCTCCATCGAAGGCAACCTGCTGCCTCGGGCAACGGCGAAGGAAACGTACGCGCAGATCCAGAAGGATCTCACCGAAGCCGCTGCGGTTCTGCCGAGCAGCTGGCCGACTGCAGACTTCGGGCGCGCGACGAAGGGCGCGGCCCTGACGCTTCTCGCAAAGTCGTATCTCCAGGCAGCATCCACAGGAGCCAGCGACGCGGGCGATTACGCCAAGGCAGCAACGGCGTTCCGTACTGTACAAACTCTTGGCTACGCGCTCGACCCGAACTATGCGACACTCTTCGACGGAACGAATGAGCGCAGCGCCGAGATCGTTTGGTCGATCCAGAACATTCGCAGCACCGGTGCGGGCGGTTATCTGAGCCAGTGGTACGCTCCGATCACGAGCCCCCAGTATTATCAGCCGGGCGGACAGAATCAGTTCCAGGCGGAGCGGCCGTTCTTCGATTCCTATAACCCCGCCGATATTCGCAAGGCGGGAACCTGGAATCTGTCGATTACCTACAACAACAAGACAGTAGTGTGGGCATGGACTTCAGGTATTCAGACACAGACAAACTACGGCTCAACCGGGCCCACCCCGAAGAAATTTCTGGACCTTCAGGCCCCCGCGAACGGCGCGGAGGCTCCCGACTTCACGCTCCTTCGTTATGCCGATGTTCTACTCGGTCTCGCTGAGGCGATCAACGAGCAGGGCGGGCCAACGTCCGAAGCGTATGGTCTCGTAAATCAGGTTCGCGCGCGCGCCAAGATTCCGAATCTTACGGCAGGGCTCTCACAGGCTCAGTTCCGCGACAGCGTATCCCTCGAGCGCCGGTACGAGTTCGCTATGGAATTGCATGGCGTTTTCGACAATCGCCGGAACTGGCCGTGGGCAAAGGCGCGCGTCGAGGCGAACATGGTCGGATTCGCGCAGAAGAATGCGAGTCCCTTCACGTCGAGCGTCGAGAAGTTCGACGCACGACCGATTCCCGACAAATGGAGACTCTACCCGATTCCGTCTCACGCATGCGAGCTGAATCCGGAGCTCACCCAGAATCCAGGCTGGACTGACGTGATATGCAAGGCTGGAAGCTGATCAGCAGATTTACCTTCACCGCCGCGGCAATAGCCGCGGCGGTGGTTGTATTTCCCTCCTCTCCGCTCGCGGGACAGACGCTCGTCGTTCCCGGACTCCGCGCAGAAGCTCTTGCCGAGGCACGCGCAATCGTAAGGAAGAACGATCGCCGGATTCTTCCGGCGTACCGAAAGCTCATCGCCGAGGCTGACAAGGCGCTTGCGGCCCCGCTCATCTCGGTAACGCAAAAGTCTTCGCTCCTCCCGCCGAGCGGCAACAAGCACGACTACTTCAGCCTGAGCCCGTACTGGTGGCCCGATCCGGCGAAATCGGACGGGCTTCCCTACATTCGCCGCGACGGCGTCACGAACCCCGAGAGCAAGCGCGACCTGGATCAGCCGCGGGTTGCGGCGATGGGTTACAACCTCCAGACGCTGGGACTTGCGTGGTATTTCTCCGGTGACGAGAAATACGCCGCACGCGCGGCTGCACAGCTTCGTGCCTGGTTCCTCGATTCGGCGACGATGATGACGCCGCACCTTCGCTTCGCGCAGCTCGTTCGCGGAAATCCCGCCGAGCGTGGTAGCGGTATCATCGATACGCGCTGGTTCATCGAAGCCGTGCAGGCGGCGGGGCTGATCGAAGGATCCAGCAGCTGGACAGCGGCCGACAAGGTAGCGCTTCAAGCCTGGTTCAGGAGCTATCTAGACTGGCTCCTGACCTCTCCGAACGGAGCACACGAGCGCGCCGCGAAAAACAATCACGGATCGTGGTACGCGGCACAGACCGCGGCCTACGCCACGTTCGTCGGCGACAGTGCGCTCGCCCGTTCGATTTCCGACAGCGCGCGCGCCAGAATCGGCTTGCAGATCAAGCCCGATGGCTCACAGCCAATCGAGCTCGAGAGAACACGTTCGATGCACTATAGTGGCTTCAACATCGAGGCGCTGTCGCGCCTGGCCGAGATCGGGCGCGCAGTCGGATCCGACCTGTGGACCTACAAGGCTCCCGGGGGCGGAAGCCTTCAGACAGCGATCGATCATGTCGCCCGCTACATCGCCAGCAACGAGAAATGGCCGGGACAGCAGATCGACGAAGTCGATCCGAACCTGCTGGTGATTCATCTTCGCCGCACCGGCTTCACCCTCAACTGTGCGAAATACCGGCAGGTCATGGACCGTCTTCCCTCGAAGCTCGTCCAGGAAGACCGCAGCGCTCTCCTTTATCCCTATCCTCGATAGATGCAATCGATACTTCGACGAGTGCTTTTCGTCCTCGTCGTCCTGTTCCCGCTCAGCGTCCACGCCCAGCGTCATCCGTCGATTTTCATCACTCCTGCTGAGGCTTCCGCAATCAGGCTCGGTGCGGCGAAGTATCCGCTGCTCAAGCAGTCGCTCGATGAAGCCAAGGCGACGTTAGCAAAGGCGCTCGCGAATTCAACCGACGTTCCGCAGCCGGGGGAAGCCGGAGGATATGCGCACGAGCGTCACAAGCAGAACTATCGCGAGATGCAGCAGGCCGGCCTTCTGTACTCGATCACCGGCGAAGCACGGTATGCGCGGTTCGTCCGCGACATGCTCGGGAAGTACGCTGTTCTCTACCCCACTCTTGGCGCTCATCCACTGTCGAAAAACCAGGCGCCGGGAAAATTGTTCCATCAGAGCCTGAACGAAGCGAACTGGCTCGTTGCGACATCGGTCGCCTACGACTGCATTTACGACTTCCTCACGCCCGCTGAGAGAGCTCGTATCGAGAAGAATGTTCTAAGGCCGATGGCGGACTGGATGTCAGTCACACAGGCGAAGGAATTCGACCGCATCCACAATCACGGAACATGGGCAGTAGCCTCAGTGGGCATGCTCGGCTACGTGCTCGGCGACACGTCGTACGTGAATCGTGCGCTATACGGGACGAAGCGCGATCGCACGGGCGGCTTCCTCCGTCAGCTCGACCTGCTCTTCTCGCCGGACGGCTACTACATGGAAGGACCGTACTACATCCGGTACGCCCTGCTTCCATTCTTCCAGTTCGCCGAGGCGGTGGAGAGAAAGCAGCCGGGGCTTCGCATCTATTCCTATCGCGACAGCATCCTGAAGAAGGCCCTGTATTCGGCGGTGCAGACCACGCTGCCGAACGGTGTATTCCCGGCAATCAACGACGCGTCGAGAACAATGGCCGTCGACGCACCGGAGGTAATTCTTGCTCTCGATCTCGCGTACTCACGCTACGGCGCGAACCCGAATCTGCTTGGAGCAGCGGCGATCCAGAACGAGGTGATCCTGAATGGCGCCGGTTTGGCCGTTGCGCGCGACATGGCGATCCGCCGCTCGGTGCCGAAGATGGGCTGGAGCAGCGTCGAGTTCACGGACGGACCGGACGGAAAGCGCGGGGGTCTCGGGATTCTGCGCTCAGGCGTCGGTCGTGATGCATCGATGCTTCTCATGAAATACGGAGTACACGGCGAGGGACACGGCCACTTCGACAAGCTGCATTTCATTTTCTTCGACGGCGGACGAGAGGTGGTGCCGGACTACGGATTCAGCCGGTGGATCAACATCGAGCCGAAATTCGGCGGGCGCTACCTCCCCGAGAACGACAGCTATGCGATGCAGACCATTGCCCACAACACCGTCGTAGTCGACGAGACGTCGCAGAACTCGGCAAAGGAAAAAGATGCCGAGGAAGTCTGGGGAGAGCGAAACTTCTTCGATGCGGCGAATCCGGCAGTACAGGTGATGAGCGCGCGAGCGGACAGACACAACCCGGGAGTCCGCATGCAGCGCACGATGTTCCTGATCGATGATGCCCGACTCTCGCGCCCGGTGGTTGTCGATCTCTTTCGCACATCGTCGGCATCGAGTCACACCTACGACTACCCGATTCACTTCCGCGGCCAGCTCATAGCGATCGACACGAAATATGAGAGCGACCAGAAGGAGCAGGAGCCTCTCGGGAAGGCGTTCGGCTATCAGCACATCTGGAAGAACGCGAAAGGCTCTGTCGACAGCGGAGTGAGCATGACCTGGCTCGACGGCAACCGGTACTATACGGTGAAGACTGCTGCCGGCGGCGAGGGTGAGGTGATTTTCGGGCGAACGGGCGCCAACGATCCGAATTTCAACCTCATCTCCGAACCCGTGATGATCGTTCGCCGCAAGGCGAAGGACGCGCTGTTCGCGTCAGTCATAGAGCCGCATGGATACTTCAACGAGGCCGAAGAGCGCTCGCTCGAGGCCCGTGGCGCGATTCAGAATATTCGTGTCCTCGCAGACGATCCGAATGGAAGTGTCATCCAGGTCACTGGCGCCAACGGGCTGAGCTGGACCGTGATGGTAGCGAACGGCCCCGCATCTTCAACGGCGCGCCACACCATCAATGCCGCCGGCCGGACTTACGAGTGGACCGGTAATTACAAAATCGAAGGCGTGAGGAAACGCTGAACGGGGAAATACAATGCAAGTGGACATGAAGGGAAAGGTCGCGCTCGTCACCGGAGGCGCGCGCGACATCGGCCGTGCAGTGTGCCTCGGGCTGGCTGCCTCGGGCGCGTCGGTGGCTGTGAACTACAACGCACGCGAAGACCGGGCGAACGATCTCGTGAAGGAAATCGAGAATGCCGGAGGTAAAGCCATCGCAGTTCGCGGCGACGTTACGCAGGCTGGCGACATTGCAAGGATGGTGAGCTCCGTCACGGGGGCATTCGGCGGGAAGATCGACGTGCTCGTAAACAACGCCGGCGGTCTGCTCGCGCGAAAAAAGCTCGACGAGATGGATGAGGCTTTCTGGGATGCGGTGATCACGCTCAACCTCAAGAGTGTGTTTCTCGTCACGAAGGCCGTCGTTCCGGTCATGCCTGATGGCGGCACGATCGTTAATCTCGCCTCTCTCGCCGCGCGGGACGGCGGCGGCGGCGGCGCAATCGCCTACTCTTCGGCAAAAGGCGCAGTGCTGACGTTTACACGCGGACTTTCGAAAGAGCTCGCGCCGCGCAAGATCCGCGTAAACTGTGTATCGCCCGGCCTGATCGACACGACCTTTCACGACACGTTCACGTCACCGGAGATCCGCAAAGCCGTCGCAGGACGAACATCGATAGGTCGTGAAGGAAGGCCCGAGGACGTCGCAAACGCGGTCATGTTCCTTGCGAGCAACGACTCGGCATACATCACTGGTGAATCCATCGAGATTAACGGCGGAATCTATTTTGCCTGACATTCCATTCGTCGACAGCGCCGACTCGCCGTGGAAGACAGTCGCGGAAGGCGTGACGCGCCAGATCCTGTCGTACGGGCCCGACCTCATGCTCGTTCGAGTGAGATTCGAGCCCGGCGCCGTCGGGGCGCTGCACAATCATCCTCACCGCCAGGCGACCTACGTTGCCGAGGGCTCGTTCGAGGTGACTGTCGGTGAGTCGCAGCGAACGCTGAAGGCGGGCGACACTTTCTTTGCCGCCGCCGAGGTGTTTCATGGGGTCAAGGCACTCGAGAAAGGGATGCTGATCGACTGCTTTACACCAGCGCGCGCTGACTTCCTCGAGGCGCCGCCTCAATGAACAAGATCCGCGGGCTCCGGTGGTACATCATCGGCCTGATCTGCACGCTGACGGTCATCAACTACATCGACCGCATGACGCTGTCGGTGCTCGCGCCGACTATCCGCGAGACGTTCGGCATGTCGAACACCTCGTACTCCCGCGTCGTCACTCTCTTCCTCCTCGGCTACACGATCTCGCAGGCGCTATCGGGAAGGATTCTCGACAAGGTCGGAACACGACGGGGCTTCATGTTGTTCGTCGGGATCTGGACCGTCGCGTCGATGCTGCACGCAACAGCGCGCAACGTCGTTCAGCTCGGACTTTTCAGATTCATTCTCGGACTCGGTGAGGCGGGCAACTGGCCCGGCGCGGCGAAGGCAGTCGCCGAATGGTTTCCGGTACGCGAGCGCGCATTCGGCATGGCCATCTTCAACAGCGGAGCGAGCATTGGTGCAGTCATTGCGCCGCCGCTGATTGCGTGGGTGGCCATCACGTATGGGTGGCGATATGCGTTCTTCATCGGCGCCATACTGTCTACGATCGTGATGATCGTCTGGTTCTTCTTCTACCGCGTGCCTGCCGAGCATCCCAGGCTTTCCGAAGAAGAGCGGCAGCACATCATGTCGGACCAGCCGGCGAGCGATGCGGCAAACGCCGAGACGAAGCGGCCGTGGATTTCACTGTTCCGCCACCGCCAGGTGTGGGCGGTGATGGCGGCGCGATTCTTCAGCGACCCGATCTGGTGGTTCCTGATCTCGTGGCTTCCGAATTATCTGAAGAGCGAGCGCGGCTTCAGCCTGGCGTTGATCGGAATGCTCGCGTGGATTCCGTTCGTTTTTGCCGACATCGGGAATCTCAGCGGCGGTGCAGCTTCCAGCCTGCTCATCAAGCGCGGATGGAGTGTTGACCGCGCGCGCAAGACTGTGCTCGTGGTCAGCGCGTTGATGGTGCCGGTGGGTGTCTGGCTCGTGGTAGGCGCAGCCAGCGACGCCATGGCGATCACAGGGATAAGCCTCATTGCCTTCGGCTTCCAGAGCTGGATCGTGAACGTGCACACGCTTCCCTCAGACTGCTTCCCGCGTCAGGATGTCGGCTCGGTGTTTGGAATCGGCGGCGCATCAGCCGGAATTGCGAGCATGTTGTTCACTCTGCTCGTGGGGTGGATCGTGGACCGGTTCTCGTACACGCCTGTGTTCATAATGGTCGGGGTGATGGGGCCGCTCGCCGCCATCCTGCTCTTTAGTATCATGCGCCGCATCGAGCGCGTGCCTCCCCTGCTCGCGCGCACCTGACGGGATTCACGCGATGCGGATGACGTTCCGTTGGTTCGGCGCTGATGATGCGATATCGCTCGGACACATCAGGCAGATACCGGGCGTCAAGGGAATCGTCAGTGCGCTGTATGACGTTCCCGTGGGCGCCGTGTGGGAGCGCGGCGCCATCGAGCAGCTTGCCGATACGGTGAGCGGGGCGGACATGGAGCTCTCGGTCATCGAGAGCATTCCCGTTCACGAGGACATAAAGCTCGGACGGCCCGGCTCCGACCTCTTTCTCGATTGTTATGCGGAAAGTGTACGCAACATGGGCGAGGCCGGCGTGAAAGTCCTTTGCTACAATTTCATGCCGATCTTTGACTGGACGCGGACGGACCTGGCGATGAGGCTGCCGGACGGCTCGACTGCACTCGCATATGACGATGATGCACTCGCAGCGGTCGACCTTTCGCGCGGCACCGGAGATCTGCCCGGCTGGGCTACCGCATACGATGCGCGCGAGCTGGCCGCATTGCTCGATGCGTACTCAGGCATCGATGACGAGCGCCTGTGGGAGAATCTTGCTCGTTTCCTCGAGCATGTTGTGCCTGTCGCCGAGTCCGCGGGAGTGAAGATGGCGCTTCACCCTGACGATCCGCCGTGGCCGATTTTCGGTCTTCCTCGAATCATCACTGACTCAGCGGCGCTCGAGCGGCTGATCGGGCTCGTCGATTCCCCGGCGAATGGAATCACGTTCTGTACGGGTAGCCTCGGTGCTTCTTCCGCTAACGATCTCCCGTCAATGGCGCGACGATTCGGAAGTGCAGGCCGCATTCATTTCGCTCACTGTAGAAACGTTCGGCGAACCGGCAAGCGCCGCTTCAACGAGTCTCCTCATCCGACCGAGTACGGCGACGTCAACATGCTCGAGGTATTGAGGTCACTCGCCGATACCGGGTTCGATGGCCCAATGCGTCCCGATCACGGTCGAATGATCTGGGGCGAAACCGGCCGGCCAGGTTACGGGCTCTATGATCGCGCGCTCGGCGCAACATATCTGTACGGACTGTGGGAAGCACTCACATCCCGCCGCGCATGAAATGGGCGCTAGTCGCGGCGGTTCTCATCGCCGCGGGTTGTGCTCGATTCCATCCGGAGCCGGCTCCGCTCACAGACGGTGCTTTTCTTCCACGAACTCTTCTCGCACGGCCGGAGCTCCTTCGTGAGACAGCACGCCTCGTAAGGGAGCGAAACGTAAACATCATGCCGGCTTACTCGGCATTGATGCGCGCCGCCGACAGCTCGCTTGGGATCGGGACGATTTCCGTTACACAGAAGTCGACCGTTCCGCCAAGCGGCGACAAGCACGACTATCTGAGCCTTGCGCCTTACTGGTGGCCCGATTCCACAAAGCCCGGCGGCCTGCCGTATATCCGCCGTGATGGGCAGATGAACCCGCAGACAAGAATTGATCATGATGGATTGCGCTTCGGTGCCCTGACGAACGCTGTCGAGGCTCTCGCTCTCGCCTACTGGTTCACCGGAGAGGAGCGCTACGCATCCCATGCATCGTTTCTGTTGCGAGGCTGGTTCATCGCCCCTCAGACGCGCATGAATCCCAACCTGCGGTTCGCGCAGGCGATACTCGGAGTTACGGAAGGCCGCGGAATCGGGATCCTGGACTTGCGCCATTTTCCGCGGCTGCTCGATGCCGTGCGCCTGATCGATCGCTCGACATCCTGGACGACATCGGACAGGTCTCGGTTTGAAGGCTGGCTGCGCGAGTATCTCACGTGGCTCAGGGAAAGCAGTAATGGAAAGGATGAGCGAGCCGAGAAGAACAATCACGGCACGCTGTTCGACATGCAGGCCGCTTCACTCGCTCTTTTTCTCGGCGACAGCGCCTACGCGCGCGAGATGCTGAACGAGAGCGCAGTATCTCGCTTCGATTCCCAGATCGCGGCGACCGGCGCCCAGCAGCTCGAGCTCGACAGAACGAGGCCAATTCACTATTCGCTCTTCAACTTGGATGCGTTCACCCAACTGGCTGAGATGAGCCGGCACACCGGCGCAAACCTGTGGAGATATCGAAGCTCGACGGGCGGCAGCATCGCTCAGGCGCTGAGATTCATCGCGCCCTACGCTGATGGAACAAGGAAGTGGAGCAAGCCTGACATCGTGCCGGTGGCGCCGGAGGATGCAGCCGTCGCTCTTCGGCGCGCCGGAACCGTGCTGGGCGATTCGGCTTTCATGAACGCTGCAGCGCGTTCAGCGTCGGCAAGGGGAGCATCGTCGCGCGAATTGATCTTCTATCCCGGCGTGCCTGTCGAGTCACTTGGAGATCTCGATTCACTCTCGGCTCATGCGTTGACGTTCGCGCGCGCGCGGCTCCGAGCTGCTGCGACATCGCTCGACCCTTCGAATGGATATCCCCGCTTCACCGGTTCGGACGGAAAGTGGATTCAGCGCCCGTACAATCAGTGGACGAGCGGTTTCTTTGCAGGAGCTCTCTGGTACCTCTACGCGCTCGACAAAACCCCTGAGTGGCGGACCCTCGCGGAAAAGTGGACGAATGGAATCGAGCCGGCAAAGTCGATCCTGACCACTCATGACCTGGGCTTCATGGTGTTCAACAGCTTCGGTCACGGATATGTGCTCACCGGGAATCGTGCGTACCGAGATGTTGTGGTCGAAGCGAGCCGGTCACTCGTGACGCGGTTCAATCCGCGCGTCGGCGCGATCCAGTCGTGGAACACATACGGTGGCAACGATGCGCGCCGCGAATGGAAGTATCCGGTCATTGTCGACAACCTGATGAATCTCGAGATGCTATTCAGGTCGGCGGGCTGGGGCGAATCGCGGTGGAAAGACATCGCCGAGCAGCACGCGCTTACCTCGGCGAAGGTTCACATGCGGACTGATGGAAGCACTCCACATGTTGCGCTGTTCGATCCGTCCACGGGCGCACTCGAGCGAACAGTGACATGGCAGGGAGTCTCCGACAGCTCGACATGGGCGCGAGGCCAGGCGTGGGCCATCCACGGGCTCACGGCGGCGTATGGCAACACGCGCAACCGCCGGCTGCTCGAAGCCGCAGAGCACGCCGCTGACTGGTTTATCGCCAACATTCCTGCTGACGGTGTGCCGTATTGGGATCTCAGGCATCCGTCGATTCCCAACGTCGAGAAAGATGCGTCCGCCGCTGCCATCGCGGCAGCAGGGCTGCTCGATCTCGCACGCCATACCGACGCGGCGCGATCACGCGTGTATCTCGAAGCAGCTGAGCGCATGCTCGGAACGCTCACCGCGAAATATCTCACGGAAGGAACGGCAACGGCATCGATCCTCGCCCATTCCGTCGGTGGCCGTCCGCAGAATGCTGAAGTCGATGTGGGACTCATCTACGCCGACTACTATTTCATTGAAGCGCTTCTCCGTCACCGCGGAATATTCGTACCGTGAAGCTCTCTCTCGCGCGGTCAATCGCCATCGCGATTCCGCTCATTGCGGCGTCGCCCATCGTCGACTCTCCGGTGGTGATCTATCTCGCCGGAGACTCGACAATGGCGCCGAAGCTCCCTGAGAAGAGACCCGAGACCGGCTGGGGAGAGATGCTGCAGGAGTTCTTCGACTCCTCCGCGGTTCGCGTGCACAACCACGCGCGAAACGGTCGCAGCACCCGGACTTTTCTTTCGGAAGGCCGGTGGAAGGCCATCGTCGATTCCCTGCACTCCGGCGATTACGTCTTCATCCAGTTTGGACACAACGATGCTTCGAAGGACAAGACCGATCGCTACACGCCGCCTGCAGACTTCCGGGCAAACCTGCTTCGCTTCATCGACGAGACTCGCGCCAGAGGTGCCAATCCGGTGCTCATGACGCCGGTCATGCGGCGCAGGTTCGACGACAACGGAAAGGCTAGAAACTCGCACGGCGAGTATCCTGACATAGTGCGTGCGGTCGCGACGGAGCGCGGCGTACCGATCATCGACATGCACCGGAAGACTTCAGAGCTGCTCGGGCTTTTTGGTCAGACCGCATCGGCTGCGCTCTTTCTCCAGCTGCCGCCCGGAGAGAACGCGAACTATCCCAGGGGAATTCAGGACAACACGCACTTCTCGGCGTTCGGAGCGAGGATTGTTGCGTCACTGGTTGTGGAAGGAATCAGAGAGGCCCGGCTATCTGTTGCTGCACACTTCAGGAAGATGGAGCCGCCTGTAACGCGTGAGAGTCGCTAGCGCGGCGAGCCAGGCTGGGGCGCACCAGCCGTAATCGCAAGCATTACCCGCTCGGCCTGTCTTGGATTCTGCGTCAGGAGCACCACAGCAAGATTTCCTGACCTGATGAGCATGGGTGTGGATTCCCATGCCGGTGGGGAACCCCGCGGGGCGACCGTCACCGTGTCGATCAATGCCATGTCGCGCGCAAGAGCCTTCTCATCGTCGTAGATGAACGCCTCGAGGCGTGACGAGCCGAGCGAGTAAGCGATGGGCTTGACGCTGAATCCCGCGCGTGTGCCTGGCTTTTCGTCGAGTCGTTTTAGAACGAAACCTGCCTGTTTGAGGCGCCGCTCCATTGTGCAAGCTTCCCACGAGCCAGTGTGGCGGCATGGGTTATTCGAGAGCCGCACGGTCGAGTCGGGGGCAGCGTTCGAGACCGCCGGAGCATCGAATGCCCGTGATGCAACGGAATCAGGCGTCGTTTTTTCTTCGCCTCCGCACGCCAGCAGGGCGACGACGACGAAAGTGAACCGACGCTTCAATGCGCCGGCCGGCGCTTGCTCCGATAGTCGACGATGTGCTCCCATTCGCTTGCATCCGAACGCGCGACCACGGCGACGACCGGTTCGGTCTCACTCATGTTGCAGACTTCATGCGGTATCCCCGGCTCGATGAAAATGAAGTCTCCCGCTTCATTGTCCACAGTCAGCGAAAGATTCGGCCCGTATTCGTGGCGAACGCGTCCTTCGAGGATGTAGAGCATCACCTCGAAGTCCACGTGAACGTGCGCGTATGCCACACCACCCGGAGGAATCGTTGCGACATTCATCGACAGCTGGCGCGCGCCGACGTTTTTTCCGGAAAGCCCTGTCTTGTAGCGGATTCCGTTCCAGCCGCGGGTAGTTCCGGCACCACGGATCACGAGAATTCCGTCGTCGCCTTCGACTTCAGTCGCCAGCTGTGCTTCGTCGCTCATCCGATTACCGGCTAAGACTGACTTCCAGTGCTTTTCTTCGCGAAATCACGAACTGTCGCCATCTGGAATTCGTATCCCTCGCCAGGTGCCCGGGTCTCCTCGTCGAGCCGTGCAATCCCAAGCATCAATCCAGCAAAGGTTTTCTCGAATGGATTCTCTGCTGTCTGCCACTGCGCTTCGAGT
>DASWQD010000043.1:0-11413 GCA_036398255.1 Gemmatimonadaceae bacterium
ACGAGTGGCGTGTCCATGACCGCTTGGCGCTGACGCTCGGGTTGCGGGCGGAAATGCTCCGCCTCTCCACGAGGCCGGCATACAATCCGGCCGCGGATTCTCTCCTCGGTCGCCGCACCAGTGACTACCCGGGTTCGCGGGTATCCTTCTCGCCTCGCATAGGTTTCAGCTGGAATCCGTTTGGCGACTCGCGCACAACCGTTCGCGGCGGGGCCGGGATATTCTCGGGGCGGCCGCCCGTCGGCTGGCTCATAGGGCCGGTGAGATCGACCGGCGCGAGCGTGCGAACGTTGACCTGTTCCATTCCGCTTGGTTCAGGAGTTCCCACGTTTGTCGCGGACCCGTTGCAGCAGCCCGACAAATGTCCTGATGGCCGCGGTTTTTCAGACGGCCCGGTTGCTCTCATCGATCGCGACCTGAAGCCAGCGCAATCGTTTCGCTCGTCGCTTGCAATCGATCGCACTCTCCCCTGGCGGATGAACGCAACGATTGAAGGACTGTATTCCAGAGTTCGATCGGATTTCATCTTCGTGAATGCAAACCTGTCGGGGCCGCAGGGGATCGATGAGCATGGGCGCGTGATGTACGGACGTCTCACCGGTACAGGCCGCGCCGAGCCCGCCCTTGTGGGGAATGGACGATTTCCCGAGGTGATCGATCTTCGCAATCACTCCGGCGGCCATTCGTGGTCGGTTACGGCGCAGCTGCACAAGCCCTTCTCGAACCAGCTCGAAATGCGCGGCGCTTACACGTTCTCGCGCGTTCGGGATGTGCAATCACTGACACATGGGTCGGCAGTTGCACCATTCGACATATGGGCCAGCGGAAGATCATTTTCCGGCCTTCATGATCAGCGTTCGACGGGTGTCTCATCGTTCGAGACGCCTCATCGCGTGATTCTGGCCGCGACATATGCCGCCCCCTGGAGGCGATGGAAAAGCGATTTCTCACTCTATTACGTTGGCGAGTCGGGCGCGCCCTTCACCTTTGGCGACTCCACTGCCGGCGGTCTTGGTGATCTCAACGCCGATGGCACGAGCGCGAACGATCCCATCTACGTTCCTCGAGACGCGAACGATCCCGCGGAGATTGTTTTCGGAGGAAGTGATGCCGCCGAGCAGGCCGAGGCATTTGAGAAGTTCATCATGAACACTCCGTGCCTTCGGGCGCAGCGAGGCGCGATCGTGGCCCGCAATAGCTGCCGATCGCCGTGGGTTCACACGTCGAATGCTTCGCTTCGCCAGTCGTTGCAGGGAATCCGCGGGCACGATATCGCGCTGCAGGTGGAAGTGTTCAACCTGCTGAACCTTCTGAACCCGTCGTGGGGGCGGTTCAAGACCCCCAACAGGAACATTCTTCAACACGTCGGTCAGACTTCAGGCGTTCGAGGCCAGCCAATATTCCACTTCGATGCCGGGCAGGCCGGCATGAACACGCAGAATCTCGAGTCGGGCTACCAGCTTCAGTTTTCGTTGAGGTACAGCTTCTAGCGGCTTCTCTTGAGCCGGTTCACTTCGGCCTGCACGCTGTCCCGTTGCGCGCGCAACCGAGGCTCCGGATTCGAGCGCAGCGCAAGATAGTGTTCGTAAGCGCGAATCGCACCTGACTGATCTCCGATGCGTGCTGCGACACGGCCTTCCTGGCGCAGATAAGACGTCATGAAGCGAGGGGGAAAGTACCATGATCCGCGGCGAGTCACCCGGAGCGCACCCGCGTCATCGCCGGACTCCTCGAACGCTCGTGCCAGCGCAAGGTTGACGAAATCGGGCAGCTGGCAACAGCCAGCGAGCGCGATGGAATCGACGAGTGCGCGAAGCGCTGTACCCTCCGGTTTCCGGGAGCGCGATGCAATGAGCATTTCCGGGAGCGCGAGCAGCACACGATTGCGAGGCTGACCCTCAACATGTCGGCGCAGCCAGCGAGCTGCAGCGGCCGCGCGCGCGGTGTCTCCGTTGTCGAGATACCAGAGCGACTGAAGCGACATCGCGACACTGGTTCGCCGAATCTCGTTTCGAGTCAGGGGGCGGAGGGTGTCGCGCGACAGTGTCATGGCTAGATCTCGCGCTGCAGAATCGGCGAGTGCGCGGTCACCATCGCTGAACATCGCTCCCGCCATTGCGAAAGTGAGAAAGTTGGATGCGGACCCCGTTGCCCGGACTGCAGCATCCATGTTTCGAAGCAGCGATGCCGCGCGCGCCGGCTGGCCGCGATTGAGCGCCAGCACCTCTGCGCGACGATAAGCGAATGCCTTATCCTGTGGATCGGTTGCTGCGGCGACAGTGATCTTCACTGCCTCGTCCAGATCGTCGCCGCCTATCCCTGTCATCTGGCCAGTGAGATAGATCTGTTCGAGTGCGGTGGGGTGCATGCGGCGCAAACTTTCGCGGCTGGCCTGGCGCGATGCATTTTCCCCCTCGAATGCCGCAAGGAGCCAGCGAACATACTGCGCCGTCGCTCCTGTTGAGTCCCGCGTGAGGTACGTTCCAGCCGCGTTGCGCAGCGCGGCGGTATCGCGAGCGAATGCGGCCGCGTCGACGAGTCGCGCGCGAGGAGCGAGATAACTCGAGTCTAGCGCCAACGCAATTTGAAATGCTGAAACTGCACTCGCTCGTGAATCGGGCAGACCGAGCGCCGGCCCTTGATAGAGAAGAAGGACGCCAAGCAGGTACTGCGCTTCGGGCCGGTCAGGGGCCGCGCTGATCGCGCGGCGAAGGTTCGACAATATCTCCCGCGCCGAGCTCACTCGCGGATACTCGCTGCCATGAAGGGCCTCGAGCAGCGGAAGATCGCGTTTGCCCAGCTTGGATCGGTAATCCCACGCCAGGCCCACGGCGCGATCGAACACATCATCTGACTGGTCCGAGGGCGCGAATCCGGGCACGATGGAAAACACGCGGCAGATTTCGCCGCGACAGATCTCGTTGCGCAGAATCTTTCCCGTCGACAACGCGAGCTCGAACGCGGCGAGCGCAAAGGTCGAGTCGATCTCGAGTGCGCGTGTGAAGCTTTCATTCGCGCGATCCTCGTCGGCCCGGCGATACGCAGCTCGTCCGTCGAGATACGCGCGCACCGCCGGCAGCGAGTGGCTCGTGAGTGTGGAGATGGATGGCTCGGACAGACGCGACTCGCGAGCAAGCAGCTGCGCGACGAACGCGTCCAGAAGCTTGTTGACGCTGTCGACAGTCCCTGTGACGGAAGTGAGCCGCCTGATCTCGCCGGTGCTGCCTGAAATGACGCTGCCGTTGACGGTGAGGCGGCCACCGGCCTCGACGAACGATCCTGTAAGAACTCGTTCTGCACCGAGAGCGCGTGCGACAGCGCGCGCATCGTCTGCTGTGCCTTCGCGACCGCGTGTCACGCGGTTCCACGTGCTGATCGCAGTGCGGGCGTCGACAGCGCTCGGACCTCCCTCACCCGTGAGCATCGGCGAGATGAGATCGACTACACCCTCTCGCAGATAGTGGACCGAGGAATCAGCGCTCGTCGTGCGGAACGGTATGACGACAATCTTGTTTGAGTCGAGTGCTGGCGCGTCTTTACGATTGAACCACGATACGGCACCGACCACGACGATCGCGACCAGTGCAACGCCTGCGATCCACAGGTTACGCCGTTCTTTTCCTTCGGCCTCGACGCGCGCCGGGATTTCCAGCTCAGCGGAAACTGGCGGAGGCGATGGCTCCGTTGGCGGAGCGGGCGAGGCGGTTTCGTTTCCGGTCCTTGCCGCCGGAACGAGTACGGTTTCGTCCAGGCCGCTGCGCAGTTCCGCGGCGTACTTCGTAACAGAGGGATCCGGGTCGCTCTCCAGCTCTTCCCGAACCAGCGCTTCGTAGATGCGTGCATGCTGCAGTGCGGCCGTGCGATCTCCCGCCGCAGCGAGGGCGCGCATCAGGCCGAGCGCGAAGCGGCTGCTGAGATGATCTGCCTCGACGAGCCGGCGCCGCCATCGTACCGCGTCCGCATGATTGCCCGATTGAGCTGCATTCTCTGCAAGGCGATCGAGAGCCTCCGCGTACCGGGTGGCAAGGCGCCTTCGCTCCGAGTCGGCCCAGCGCTCGAATTCCGGCGCGTCGTCCAGATAGAAACCCTGGAGAAAGGGACCACCGTACAGCGCTACGCCGTCGGCCAGTTCGCCACGGGCGATTGCACGGTCGAAGTCACCGACATCACTCGAGATCACATCGGGATTCAGACGCACTGGGTTGACCCCGATGAAGAGCGACTCGCCAAAGGTTCTCCGAAGCCCGTGAATCTGCTGCTCGAGCGAGTGCCGGCCATTCGCGGCAGTGCTCTCGGGCCATAGGTAACCCATTAGCTGGTCGCGGCTTAGCCCTCGCTCGCCGGCGGCTGAGACGAGCGCGAGCAGCGCGAGGCGTCGCCGCTGATGTGAGAGGCTTCCGCCAGTTCCACCGATCAGCGCGAGCTTGCCAAAAGTCTCCAGCCGATACATCGGAGCGGGCATGCGCTAACCCTGAGGCAAGTCTGAGGTCGAGGTGGGTCGCGGCTGTCAGTATACACGCGCACAACAGGGGCAGCAAGAAACCCAGCCGCCGCTGAAAACCATGTCAGGAGAAATCGATGCGTGCCCGCATATGCCTCCTCGGCCTCGTGTGTGTCTGCGCTGGATGTCGTGATCTGGAGGGCCCGGCCACCGGCGATATCCTCGCAAACATCTCGACGACCACGGATCCCCAGGACCGCGATGCGAACGGCTACATCCTTCAGGTCGAGGGCCGCGATCCGCACTCGGTTCCCATCAACTCGATCGTGACAATCGGGCCTTTGGAGCCTGGCACCTACCGGGTGAGACTCGACGGCCTCGCACCGAATTGCTCGGTCAACGGCCCGAATCCCGTGACGGTCGATGTGCACGCAGGTCAGGTTGGTGCAGGGATCGCCAGGATCACCTTCCTCGTCTCGTGCGTTCCCCGGGTTGGAAGCATTCGGGTCTCGACGGTGACCTCCGGTTCCGATACCGATCCTGACGGCTACGGCGTGCAGGTGGCGGGGGCCAATCGTGGCACCATTCCGGCAAACGGCGTTCACACAATTACCGGCGTTCGCGACGGAGCGATCGGGGTGACTCTAACCGGGCTCACCGGAAATTGCGCGATCGAGCCACCCGCGACGAAAACGGTGACCGTCGTATTTGGTGCGACGACTGAAGTCGCATTCGCAGTTCAGTGTGTTTCAGCGGGAAGCGTTACGGTCACTACCACCATTAACAACTCCGCAGAGCTCAATCCTGGTGGATATCAGCTGGAGCTCAGGAGTCTGGACGCCAGTCCGCCCGTGCGAGTCCCGGCGCCGCCTTCCGGAACCGTCCGGTTTACCGGGCTCAGGCCAGGTACTTATTTCCTCAACGTTCTCGACCTCGTCCCTCACTGCGATCCGGCATTTCAGCCTCCGCTGTCGCTCAGCGTCACAGCCGGATCCGTGACTGAGGTAGCCGTCGAGATCACGTGCTCGAATCCGGCCGTGCTCGCGTTCGTGAGTGACCAAAGCGGCAATCGCGATATATCCACTGTCAGCTCCACGGGGATCTTCACGAGACTCACCACCGATCTCGCCCCCGACCTGAGTCCGGCGTGGTCGCCGGACGGGAGCCGGATCGCGTTTTCAACTTCTCGCGATGGGAACTTCGAGATCTACGTGATGAACGCGAACGGTGAGAATCCTGTTCGGCTCACCAACCACCCTGCCTCCGATCGCACACCCGCATGGTCGCCGGACGGTACGCGGATCGCCTTCGCAAGCGAGCGCGACGGCAATCTCGAGATCTACGTGATGAACTCCGACGGCACCAATCCCGTCCGTCTCACGACCCATGTCGAGAGCGATGCCGACCCGGCGTGGTCTCCCGACGGAAGCACTATCGCGTTCACGAGTTATCGCGAAACCAACAGCGGCGTCTGGGTCATGAATTCCGACGGATCCAATCTCAGGCGAATTACTTCCGGGAACTTCGCGGACTCGCAGCCGGCATGGTCTCCGGATGGCAAACGGTTAGCGGTCTCGGTTCGGCAGAACTCATTTGCCAATGCGATCAATCTCATCAACGTCGACGGAGGTGGTCGTGTTGCGGTCACGCCTTATCTCGAGGAAGCGTCGAACCCCGCGTGGTCGCCCGATGGCCGGAAGGTCGTTTTTACAGCGTTCGCCTGCGACTTCTACCGCTACTACTGCGACCCATACCTCGAGTTCGTCGGTGTGACTGGAACAAAGTACTCATGGGTTATCGCGGGAAGAATATCTGACGCTGCATGGCAGCCGGGGAGCGGACGATGATACAGGTCAGAATAATCCGGAATTTCCTCTTCGCCGCGTTGTTCGCGGGCTGCAATCTGGATGGTCCGAGCACAGGAGAGGTTCGGGTCACTGTCAACACGATTGGCGCGATCGCTGACCGCGATCCTGATGGCTACACGCTGCGCGACGAGGAGGGGAAAACCTACCCACTTCCTGTGAACGGCTTCATAAGAATTCCGGCTGTTCCGAAAGGCACTCACGTGTACACGCTCGAAGGGCTTGCCTCGAACTGCACAGTACCCGGAGGCAACTCCATTTCGGTCGATGTCCTCGGCGACCTTTCGCTGCCGACGGCAGTCACCGTGTCGGTCACATGCGCTTCCAGAACCGGCACCGTTGTCGTGACGACTGTGACAACGGGATCCGACCTTGATCCCGACGGATATCTCGTGAATATCGGCAATCTGTTCGGCAATCCTGTCGCACAGAACGGCAGTCGCAGCATTGCCGGGGTTCGTGAAGGCCAGCATGCAGTGAGTCTCGTTGGACTCTCCGCAAACTGCAGGGTCGTCGGGAGTAATCCGATGTCCGTGACCGTCGCCTTCAATGCAACCGTCCAGGTTTCTTTCGCAATCGAGTGCAGTCCGGCCGGTTCACTACGCGTTGTCACTGTGACGACAGGTGAGGCCGTTGACACCAACGGATACCTGGTCGAGCTGCGCTACACGGGGCAACCACAGTCCACCCGGGCCGATCAAACCTCGAATGGGGAGATCACATTCTCCGGTCTCGTCCCGGGAAATTATCTCGTTTCAGTTTTTGAGCTGGCGGCGAACTGCGATCCGGTCGTGCCGAGTCCTCACACTGTCGTCGTTACGCAGGGAGCCAGGTCGCAAGTGGAAATTGGCATCGTGTGCGCCGCGCCTGGTACAATCGCGCTCGTCACCGAATCATCGAGCACCGATCTCAACATTTCCACGATGAGGCTGGACGGAACGGGTTTCACGGTGCTGACAAACGATCCGCGAATGGATGTGGATCCAGCGTGGTCACCCGACAGGAGCAGAATTGCGTTCGCCAGCGATCGCGACGGCAATTTCGAGATTTACTCGATGAACGCAAACGGCACGAACCTCGTTCGGCTTACGAGCAACATCGCGACAGACCGCAATCCTGACTGGTCGCCCGATGGCAGCCGCATCGTGTTCGAAAGTGATCGCAACGGCAACTTGGAAATTTACGTGATGAACGCAGACGGCTCGAATCAGGCACGACTCACCGAGAGCCCGTCCGCCGATATCCATCCCGCCTGGTCTCCGGACGGAACGCGGATCGCTTTCGCAAGCGATCGTGCCGCGCCTTTCAGCATTTTCGCAATGAATCCGGACGGATCGAACATCACCCGCCTCACGGTGGCCGCGTTCCCGGAGGTGCGGCCAGCGTGGTCGCCCGACGGGGCGCGCATCGCCTACTCCAGCGCCGTCTCGCTCACGCAGAATGTCATCTATGTAATGAATGCCGACGGTTCGGGACGAACACTGCTGACGAACGAGTTTGACGATCTTGCAGGACCCGCATGGTCCCCGAGTGGCGGCAAGATCGCATTCAGCGTGCGTTACTGCGCCTTCTACTACTACTACAACTACTGCAGTCGCCTGCTCAGGTTCATGACCCCGAGCGGCATCCAGTATTGGTCGGCGATCACCAACCGCCCGATTCGCGACGTCGCCTGGAGGTGATCATCATGTCCTTCCGAATTGCAATAGTCGCGTTGATAGCTGTCATGAGCGCGTCGTGTGTTACTGATTCACCCGCACCTCTCCTTCCGGACGAGCCAGCCATGGGCGCAAGCACCGTTCGCGCAAATCCCGGCAACGTCATCAGTGCGATTGTTCTTGTACGCGTGCAGAACGCAGACAGCGTCGCGGTACAGTTTCGCGTTGCCGATGTCGCGGCAAACGACAGCACGACCCCCGCAGTGCTCGTCGTCGGTGACTCGGCTGTCGTCCCTGTGCTCGGTCTTCTCCCCGCCCGGCGATACAGCTTCCGTCCGATAGCGTATGGACCTGGTGGAAGTGCGACAGGTGAAGAGCTCGAGCTGACAACCGGGGATCTCCCTGGAGATCTTCCGGCATTTACAGCTGGCGGAGTCGATCCAACTCCCGGTTACGTCGTGTTCGCTTCAGGAAAGTACGGGATAGTGATCGACAACAAGGGCCGAGTCGTATGGTACCTGCGTTTCGAGAACGGTCCGGGACTCAACTTCATGGCGCAGCCGAACGGTCGTTATGCTGCACGGCCTCAGACGCCCGACCCCGACGACATCGAGCCATGGATCGAGATGGACGCGCTCGGAAATGTCACCAGATCATTGGGATGCGCGCTCGGTCTTCAGCCACGCCCGCACGATCTCATCAGCGAGATGGACGGAGGCTACTGGCTCATGTGCGACGACACACGCACAATGGACCTCACAGTGCACGGCGGGCGCGCGAACGCAAGAGTTACCGGAACGAATGTGCAGCACATCGGGCCCGATGGAAGCCTGAAGTTTCAGTGGAGTCCGTTCGACCACTTCTCGGTTTCCGATCTGCCCGCCTCGGAAATGTCAGGAGCTGCCGTCAACTGGACGCACGGCAACGCTCTGGAAATGGATGTCGACGGCAATCTCCTCGTGTCGTTCAGAAATCTCGGAGAGATAACGAAAGTCAGCGTGAGCTCCGGCGCGGTGATGTGGCGACTTGGCGGGAGCCGCAACCAGTTCACGTTCATGAACCTGAGCGGAGTCGCATTCTCACGACAGCATGGGGTGCGCGTAAAATCCGCCGGCCAGCTGGTTCTCCTCGACAACACAGGAGATCCGAACGAATCGAGATCGGAGTGGTACTCGATCGACGAAAACGCGCGCACGGCGCGGCTGATGCTCTCTTACGGGTCGGTGCCTCGTGTCGTCACGCAGATTGGCGGAAGCGTTCAGGCCCTGGCGGGCGGTCGCACGCTCGCGTCGTTCGGCACGGAAGGTCGCGTCGAGGAGTACGACAGCTCCGGGCAGATCATGTGGCGGATAGAGGGAAACCCGGGCTACGTATTTCGTGCGCAGAGAATTCGGTCTCTGTACGCTCCGGGAATGGGATCCTCCCGCTAGCTTCGCCCGGGAGGAATATCGAGGACGATCTTGAGCAGCTGTCGCCGAGCCTCGCCGAGCTGGACCTCCAGGCTCTGGTCGGCGTAGCCAAGTCGCCGCACGGTCACGACAAAGTGAGTCGATGACGTGCGAAGGAGAGCTCGTCCTTCCTCACTAGTGCGCGCAGATGAAGTCGTGCCATCGATCTGGATGAGCGCATCGGCAACGACATCTCCCGCCGCATCCGTGATAGAGACGACGATATCGCGAGTAGTCTCTGTACTCGAGCTCGCCTCGCCGAGTGTGAGGTCCTTCCTGAGGATCAGTCCGCCCCCGAACTCGAATGCCTTCTTTTCCGAGACGACGCTGTTCCGCGTTGCCGACAATGTCCCACTGGCGAGGCGGCGGAAACCGCAGACCGCGTAGTGACCATTGCGATCAGAAGTGATTTCAACCAGAGACTGCGTTGAGACCTGCGCCTTTACCGGAGCCTGGCCTGACTCGTCGAGCCGGATAGACACGCGCGCCCCGGCGAGCGGCTCTCCGGTTTCGTTTCGCACGACTCCGTGCAGAATTCCTTTCTCCGCCGCGTCGGACCCTTCGGGCTGTGCACGACAGACTCTGGTCCATACAGTCTGTCTCGAAGGCGTTGCGAGAACGATTGCGGTGTCACCGCGCAGCTCGACCGGTTGCTCGTACGCGACCAGCCCGAGTGATGACACGATGCGGTGAGTGAACGTGACGAGAATCCGGCCGCCGGTGATCTTGCCAAGATCGAAGCGCCCCGCCTCGTCCGTTTTGACGGTCTTGCCGCCTGCGGAGACGATCGCGTGCTTGAGCGGGCTCATGAACAGGCTGTCGAAGACGATTCCCGTAAGTCTTACCTGTTGCGCGCTCGGCGCGATCTCCTCGGTGAAGACAACCCTGCCTCCATTCTGAATAGTTCCGACGATCCGCGTTTCGTCGCGTGCCGCCACCCCGCGCGCGAGGCGCGGAAGCTGAAGCTGCCAGTCGCTGACGAGCCATGCGCCTGACGGCATCCGGCGAAATCTGGTGTAGCCCCGGGGCTGGAAATCGCTCAGAACTCCAACGTTGACATAGTTGAACTCGACCTCCCGGAGCTCGGAGCTTCGCTCATCGAGCCAGATAACGCCTCTGATATCCGCGAGGCGACGCCTTGGCGCCGGCTCGAACGCCACGCCGATCTGGCCGCGCCGTGTCCGCTGTCGAATCGCGCGAAAGCAATGTGTCGACGCAAAGTCATTGGAAAGAAGAACCGTTTCATCCGGTCCGAAGAAGTCCCACCCTTTCTGCTCGTCGCCGCGCACGTATCCGAGCTTGACGAAAGATCCCGGATCGACCGCCGCGAACGGGCGGCGGTTGGCAACCGAGCGATTCGTGGAGTCGCTGGAGGTTACCTCGCCGTTGAGTCCGACCTCGCGAACGAAGGTTTGCACTCGTGCGATTTCCTTCAGGTCCCCGACCGTGAGCTGGCTCGAGCGCAGCGCTTTGGAAATTTCCTCCCACAGCGAGGCGAGCGTCGCCGCATCGGGATTGATGCGCCCGCACTGAGCGCTTGCGCTCACGACGAGCTCGTTGAGCACGACGCGTGGAGACTCTACGCGAAGGATGAGAATGTCGGGGCGGGGAATAGTTGTCGGGGCCGAGTAGAATGGTCGGAATCCAATCCGCCTGACGCGCACCCTGTACGATCCGGGTGCTGCCTGGAGAGAAGCGAATCCTTCGGCGGTGGTCAGCACCTCCGTGATGACCCGGTTCTCCGGGTCGACAAGGGCTATGAGTGCACCGGCAAGCGGGGTCCGCGCGTCGGATTCAGCTCGAACGCGAAGTGTGGCTTGACCATTGGCTTGCGAAGCGCAGAACATGAGCGCCATCAAAACCCAGCGTTTCATCTACATCCCGTCGATCAGTTTGATTCGCCGCTCGTGGCGTCCGCCGTCGAACGGTGTATCCAGCCATGTGTTGACGATCTGCTTCATCTCATCCACCGTCATCATGCGCTCTCCGAGGGAGAGCACG
>DASWQD010000044.1:0-19546 GCA_036398255.1 Gemmatimonadaceae bacterium
CAGAAGAGGACATCACGTCGTTTCTCCGCGCGGCGGAGCGAGTGCTCGGGAGGCAGTGATGGATTTGAGAACCGCAAAAGTGCTCGTTACGGGCGGAAGCTCGGGGATCGGCTACGCGACTGCGCAGCTGCTGCGCGACCGGGGAGCCGAGGTGGCCATCTGCGGAAGGAAGGCTGACATCCTAGAGGAAGCGTCCGCCGAGCTCGGGGCTCTCGCGATCGTCTGCGATGTCTCGAAGGAAGATGAAGTGAAGCGAATGGTCGCCAGAGTCATTGCGGACCTGGACGGATACAATGTCCTCGTCAACAACGCCGGCTTTGGGCACTGGGCTCCGTTGATCGAGACTACCGCCGCCGATTTCAGGCGGGTGTGGGAAACCAACGTGCTTGGCGCGATGCTCGTCGCTCGCGAATCGGCCCGGCATTTCGTGGCGCAGAACCACGGCAACATCGTAAACATCGCCTCGACCGCGGGGCAGCGCGGGTCAGTCGGCGGCACGAGCTACGTGTCGACCAAGTTCGCGGTGAGCGGAATGACGGAGTGCTGGCGTTCGGAGCTGAGGAAAAACAACATCCGCGTGATGCAGGTGAATCCGTCGGAAGTGCAGACGAACTTCTTCGCTGCGGCCGGGCATCCTCGCCCGTCCAATCCCACCAAGCTCGACTCCGCCGAGATTGCCCACACCATCTGCGCGATGCTCGAGATGGACGACCGTGGATTCGTGACCGACGCTACCGTGTGGGCGACTAACCCGCGCGACTAGACGCGCTTCCAAAACGCGTCCGCGCGGCGCTCGTGATGAGCTCGGCAGCGCCCGCGATACCGAGCCATTCGGTATTCACGGAAAGATGGTAGTTCGCGTGGTCGCGCCATGACCTCTGGAAGTGCTTCCTGACCCATTGCTCGCGCTGCGCGTTCGTATCGTCCACTCGCTTCGCGGCGCTCTGCTCGTCGAGCCGGTCCCGCGTCATCGACCTTGCGATGAGAGCACCGCGAGGCGCGTAGCAGAAAACGTGAAGTGCATCGCCACGCTCGGCGAGCATCGCCTGTGCACCGCGGCCAACGACGACTACCGGCCCACGCGCGATTGCCTCCTCGACGATCCGATGGGTGACTTCCACCAGCTGCTCATCGGTCGGCGCGCGCTTCGCAGCAGTGAGCGGGGCCAGCCAGTCCTGCGACCCCAGGGACAGCGCCTCGCTCAGTCTCTGCACGAGAGATGGAACCCGCTCCTCCCGCGCGGCGACCTCTGACGGCGTGATTCCGAGACGCGCCGCGACGGAATCGACTACGGAGTTGTCGAGCAGCGACCAGCCGAGCTCCTTCGCGACGAGCACGGCGACTTCCGATCCGCCCGAGCCATAGAGGCGAGAGATCGTTACGATCGACATCTAGTCCGAGTACGGCCTGCGGCGCTTCTCCTCGTGCGACCGGCCGTAGAGACCGGCGTCAGTCCGCGAGATCTTCCTGCGCGCGACAAGTGATTCGAGAATGAGCTCGCATGCGGCCGCTGTGACAGGCGAGTCACCCTTCGGTGCGAGTGCCGTCAGCTCGACGAGTCCGAGCAGACCGGGAACGGTGCGGAATCCCTCCACGACAGCATCGGCGGCGACATCGTCATTCACCTGGAGCGCGCCTCCGGCGTCGAACCACATGATGACATCGTCGGCGTTCACTCCGCCGGTGCGCTCGTGAAAGGTGGCGTCCGCGGCGCGCCGGATCAGCTCGCGTGCGATGTTGTGTCCGCCGACGAGCTCGCCTTCGTACTCCAGCTCGATCTTTCCCGTTATGGCAGGCAAAGCGGCGTAGATGTCGCCGATACGAGGAACTACTTCGCGCTCGCCGGTCACGATCGCGCGACGCTCGGCGTTGGAGACGATGTTCTCCAGCACCGTTATCGGCATTCTCTGCGACACGCCGGATCGCTTGTCGATGCGCTTGTCCTCGCGGGCCTCGAACGCGATGCGCTCGACGACTTCGGCGATGAAGTCAGGGATTCTCACCGTGCGCGTTCCGCGGCGAGTCCACGCTTCCTGCTCGGTGATGGCCATTCCCATCTCGACCGACTCAGGGTAGTGCGTCTGGATCTCGCTTCCGATTCGATCCTTGAGCGGAGTGATGATCTTTCCGCGCGCGGTGTAATCCTCGGGGTTGGCGGTGAAGCAGAGGAGCACGTCGAGTGGAAGACGGACCGGATATCCTTTGATCTGAACGTCGCCCTCCTGCATGATGTTGAAGAGCGACACCTGCACCTTCCCGGCGAGGTCCGGCAGCTCGTTCAGGGCGAAGATTCCACGGTTGGCGCGCGGAAGCATCCCGTAATGAATGGTCAGCTCGTCGGAGAGGACGTGACCGCCGCGCGCCGCCTTGATTGGATCGACGTCGCCGATGATGTCGGCGACCGTGACGTCAGGCGTGGCGAGCTTTTCGACGAAGCGGCTGTCGCGCTCGACCCAGGCGATCGGTGTGCCCTCTCCGCATTCTTCGAGAATGTTGCGAGCGTACTTCGAGATCGGGGCGAACGGATTGTCGTTCACCTCGCTGCCGGCAACGATTGGAATCACGTCGTCGAGCAGGGTGGTGAGCGCGCGCAGAATTCGTGACTTGGCCTGCCCGCGGAGTCCAAGAAGAATGAGGTTGTGCTTCGACAGGAGGGCGTTCACGATCTGCGGCATGACCGTGTCTTCGTACCCGACCACGCCGCTGAAGAGTGGTCCTCCGCGCGCGAGACGGCTGAGGAGATTGGACCTCAGCTCATCCTTGACCGAACGTCGGATACGATCGGGGCTTCCCCATTCCGACCGCTTCAAACCGCCAAATGTTTCTGGATATTGCGACGACAAATTCCGCTCCCGTGTGCCTCTCGGACGAAGGGGGTAATCTATCGGGCCGCGCCCTTGACAGCACTTCCTGACACGGTAACTTTTTGGCCGCGCCATTGACGAGCATCGCGACTGCGTGCACGGACCGGCGTCTAATCACGTTGGCCCCCTCTCTAAATGGAGATTTCCTCATGAAGCGCATTGTTCTCGTCGCCGCAGTCCTCGCTCTTGCCGCCTGCACCAAGAAGGATGAAGCCCCGGTCGTGGATACCGGCGCCGCAATGGCTCCCGCTCCCGCCGCAATGGATACCGGCATGAAGATGATGGATTCCGCGGCAATGGTGGACACCGCAGCGAAAGCAGACACGACCAAGAAGTAAGCTCTTCCGGTCAGAGAAAAGGGCGCGACTCCCAGGGGTCGCGCCCTTTCTCATTTCCAGCGGTCAGACAGTCAGGCTGCGATCTGGACTGTACACTCGCCTCCGTCCCACCGCGCATGCAGCGTCGCCCCGGGAACGACCTCACGCCTCACCATCGCGATCGCAACCCCGCCATGACGCGGTGACATTGCGACGCTTCGAACATCCCCGACCACCTCTCCAGCGTCATCGACGAGCTCCGCGCTCGTGGGAGGTATCGAGGCACTGACGAAATGCACGCGCCTCAGGTATCGGTTCACATGTCCCCTGAAATGAACGCGTGCCACGGTCTCCTGCCCTGTATAGCAGCCCTTCGTATACGAGATCGCGCCGAGCGAGTCGAAGTTCGCCTCCTGGGGAATCGTCGAGTCGTTCATGTCGATTCCCCATTCAGGACGCCCCGCTTCGATGCGCGCGACGTTCCACGTCTGCGGCGATCCCGGGATAGCACCGAGCGACAGAAGCTTGTCGCGCAGGACCCGCTCAAAGACCACAGGAACAAAGATCTCATATCCCTCGGCCTCGATCTCGGCGACGCGGACGATCAGCATCTTCCCGCCCTCGACTTCCGCCGAGATGTGCGCATATGGATGAAGGGCACCCAGCGCTACCGGATCTGCGTGCGTTGCTCCGGCGACGATGTGGCGCGCCTTCGGTCCGAATATCCCGATGTCACGCGTCTCTGCCGTGACGTCGCGATATGGAGCGATTCGCGGATTCACGTACTTCGTCACGATGTCGCGCCAGTTCTGGGACGCGCGAGTTGACGTGTCGGTCAAGAGGCCGTCGTCATCGGCGAAGATGCGCACGTCCGCGGCAATCTTGCCCTTTGGTGTGAGCGCTGCGGCGTACTGCCCGTGACCGCGGTGAAGCGCGAGCACGTCGTTGGTGACGAGACCCGTCACTATCTCGGACGCGCGCTGACCGCCGAACCGAATCCGAACACGATCACTGCGGTCAACCAGAAGGGCACCCGAGCGCAGCGCCGCGTACTCGCTGGCGTCATACATACGGTGGAATTAAAGCCGTTGAGTTGCGAATCGGGAGTGGCTAGCCGCCGTACGAGGCGTCGAGCAGGTCAACTATGTGAATTGCCTTCGTCTTCGAGCCGCTCCGCTTGAGGCCGGCCCCGATCTGCATGAGACAGCCGGGATTCCCGGTTGCGACGAACGGCGCTCCGCTTTCCGCGATGTTCGCGAGCTTTGGATCGAGAACGGCGTCGGATGTCTCGGGCTCGATGAGGTTGTAGATACCCGCGCTGCCGCAACACATCTCGGAATCGCGGAGCGGGATGAGCTCCAGCTTCGGGATCGCGCCGAGCACCGCGAGCGGCTCGGTCACGACACGCTGCGCGTGGACGAGATGACACGGAGCGTCGTATGTCACCCTGAGGGGAAGTGCGTTTCCGGGAATGGGCCCTGCCGCGGCAAGCAGCTCGCTGACGTCACGGACGCGCGAGCTCACCTGTCGAGCGCGCAGACTCCACTCCGCATCCTCGTGAAGCAGGTGACCGTACTCCTTCATCATGGCTCCGCAACCCGCGGCGTTCACCGCAATCAGGTCCGCACCCGAGCTTTCGAAAGCGGCGATGTTTCTCCGTGCGAGCTTGCGTGCAGCGTCGAGATCACCGGCGTGCGCGTGAAGCGCGCCGCAGCACGCCTGTCCCGGAGCTCTTCGCATCGAGTAGCCGTTGCGCTTGAGCACTCGCTCCGTCGCGCGGTTGGTCTCCGTGAAGAGTCCTTCCATCACGCAGCCTTCGAGCAGCACTGTCTTCCCGCGCTCGCCGTCGTTCTTCGTCTCGTACGGATCGACTTCGAGCGGCGAACCGGCCGATGCGAGCATCGCCATCCCGAAACCCAAACGGCCGCCAACGCGGGAGAACAGCGTCGGGATCGGGGTCGCTGCAAGCAGGCGCGATGCGAACATGAAGATTCGCATCAGTGTCGGATGCGCGAACACGAAAAGAATCAGGCGTCCGATGAGAGCGGGCCGCCGGCTCTCGCGAAGTGTCGCTCGTGTAGCTTCCAGAAGCTGACCATAGGGAACTCCTGATGGACAGGCGGGCTCGCACGCGCGACAGCCGAGGCAGCGATCGATGTGCGCGTGAACCTGTGAATCATCGGGCGCGATGGTTCCCTCGAGCAGCGACCGCATGAGGAAGATCCGGCCTCTCGGACTTTCGTTTTCGTCCTCGAGAGTCTGGTAGGTGGGACAGGCCTGAAGACAGAAGCCGCAGTGCACGCACTGATTGATACCGGGAAGCGCAGCCGCGAGCGGTGTTCCCGGGAGCGCACACGCCGGCTCGGCGTCCGCCGGCGTTGGCGACTGGTCGATTAAATCGAGAGGCGCGCTCATGCTTCGCCGCCAAGAATTCCCGGATTGAGAATTCCCGAAGGATCGAACGCCGCCTTCAGCCTTCTCGACAGGCGGTCATCGACAGCGCTCGGCGCGAGTCTCGTCCATTCGGTGGAATGAAGCCGCTCGAAGATGACAGTCACGTTTTCCCAGTTGAGCAGCAGCTCGACCGAGGAGATTGGCGTGGAAGCCGGAAGGATGCACCGCACGATTCCGAGTGAGGGAGTCGCATGGAGCGCGGATCCGGCGATTCCCGAAACGACGTTGCGTACGCTGTTCCACACATGAGCGAGATTCTGCGGGAGCGACGAGATGCGGAGCACTATCGGCGGCTCGTTGTCAGGCGAGGCACTCCGGATCGTGTCCTCCAGATGTCGCAGTCGATTCCAGACGGCGGGGTCCAGGTCTCTCACGCCACCAAGCCCGCTGATCGCGGAGCGCTGGGCGAGAACGGCTGCGGAGTTTCCCGCGAGCCTCACGAGAATCTGCTGCTTGTCGGGCAGGCCAAGCGCTACCGCCGTGTCGGGATCGACCAGCTCGACAGCGAACGGAATTCCCAGCGCACCCAATACGGCATTGAGCCGCTGGGTCAGCGCCGTCACACGCTCGGGCGCACCGAGCGCGAGCGTGACGGATTGTTCAGGAGCCGAATAGAGACGAAGCGTCGCTTCAGTGATGATGCCGAGCGTGCCCCATGAGCCCGTCATCAGGCGCACGAGATCGAAGCCGGCAACGTTCTTCACGACTTTTCCACCACCGCGTGCGAGCTTGCCGTCGCCGGACACGAACTCGAGCCCGAGCACGAGGTCTCTCGCGCGTCCGAACGCATGCGCGAGTGGTCCGAACGATCCCGTCGCGATGGTCGCGCCGATTGTTCCGTCGGGAGAGCCGAACGGGTCGAGCGGGAGCCACTGGTTGTTCTGTCGAGTGACTTCCTCTATCTGGCGCAGTGTCGTGCCCGATCGCACGGTGATGGTGAGATCACCCGGCACGTAATCGACTACACCGGTGTGAGTGGCAAGCGACGCAATCCGCGTTGCATCCACGGGACGCCCCGCATCGATCCAGTGGGAGCGGCCGGAAATGCGCAGGGGAGTGCGGGCGCTCATTGCATCGAGCACCAGCTCCTGCACCGGATGCACCGGCGCTGCTACGGCCGTCATGACAGGCGGCCGGCTGGAGTTGCGCGCCATTCCTGACAGGAGTGAATCGGAACAACCTTGCCCGGATTCGCTCTGCGCTCGGGATCGAAAACCTCGCGCAGCCTGCACATTGCGCCGAGCGAATCGGGAGAAAAGATGAGGTCGATGTATCCAAGCTTGTCGAGGCCGACGCCGTGCTCGCCAGTGATGCTTCCGCCGACACCGACGCACGCGCGCATTATCTCTCCCATCGCGTTGTGGACGCGTGCTGCTTCGTCAGGATTGTCGGCGTTGTAGGGAATGTTGGGGTGCAGGTTGCCGTCGCCGGCATGAAAGACATTGCAGACAGTGACTCTGTTCGAGTCGGCAATCTCGCGAATTCGTGCGAGCACTTCCGCGAGCTTCGTCCTTGGAATCACCGCATCCTGTACGACCAGATGCGGCGCCATCCGACCCATCGCGCCGAACGCTTTCTTTCGCCCCTGCCACAGGCGTGCGCGCTCGGCGTCGTTTGCGGCGACTTTCACACCTCGCGCGCCGCCGGCGAGACATATCTCCCTCACCTTGTCGCGATCGGCATCGACTCCTTCAGCGATTCCGTCCACTTCGATCAGAAGCACTGCCGCGGCGTCCGCAGGGTAGCCGGCGGCATACACCGACGATTCCACCACCTGGATAGTCGCCGCATCCATGAACTCGAGTGCGGCAGGCACGATTCCCGACGCGATGATGGCGGAGGTGACATGAGCCGCTTCGTCGACTGAAGTAAAATCCGCGAGCATCGTTCGAACTGCGGCCGGCTTGCGCGTGAGCTTCACCGTGACGTCGAGCGCGATTCCAAAGCAGCCTTCGGATCCGATGAATGCGCCGCGAAGGTCATAGCCGGGCGCTTCGCCTTCCGGATTGCCGAGCGTCACTATCTCGCCATCGGGAAGAATCACGGTCATCGCGATGACGTGATTCAGCGTGACGCCGTATTTGAGACAATGCGGACCGCCGGCGTTCTCGGCTACGTTGCCACCGATCGTGCAGGCGGCTTCACTCGACGGATCCGGCGCGTACAACATCCCGAGCGGCGCAACAGTGCGATTGAGGTGCAGGTTGACGACGCCTGGTTCGACGAGAGCGCGCAGATTGTCGCGGTCGATCGAAAGAATCCGCTTCAGGCGATGAAGCCCGAGCAGCACGATGTCGTCCGCGAGCGCGCCGCCGGACAATCCTGTTCCTGCGCCGCGCGGCACGAAGGCAACGCCATCTTCGGCGAGGGCACGCACCACTGCGATGGCTTCATCGCGGTTGCCCGGAAATACAGCCAGCCGCGGCATGCGCCGATATCCGGGCAGGCCGTCGGAGTTGTACACGAGCAGATCGGTCTCGCGTCTCATCACGAAACGCGCTCCTACGATCGACTCGAGCTTGCCAGCAATTGCAGTGTCGGTCATTCGCACTCAGCGCGGCTTGTCTGACTCCTTCCCGGCGAGCGCTGGATCCTGGACGACGAGCTTGAGCATATCCTTCTCGAATTCGTACTCGAGCGGTACATCCGCGGTCTGCGCCTCACCGTCGAAAGATATGCGCACGCGCTTCCGCCGCATGGTTATGGAGCAGCGATCCACGAGAAATGCATCGAACTCGGGGGACCGCGATGCCTCGCGGACTCCGTTGGAAAATGCGTCGAGTGCGACGAGAAAGAGCCGCGCGCGCCTGCGACCGCGAACAGCCATGACGTGCAGAGAGCGCCGGCCATCCGGGATTCGCCCGCCCAGCGTGGGAGCCTTGAGCTCCCGCTCACCCACGGCGACGAAGAGAAGGGGAGTTCGGAAAGTCCGCTTCGCTCCCTCGACCTCGAGTTCGACGACTATCGTCGGCATCCGGATGAAGGTCCAGACAAGGGACAGGAAGCTCGAGATCTTGTAGCCGAAGCTCTTCTCGAGCCTCTCGCGCGTGCGCATGAAGATGACGTATGCGCCGATCGAGCTCGTGCCGTGAAAGAGATGCTCGCCGACACGTCCGACGTCGGTGGTGATGGTGAACGGGCCGCCTGCTACCTGCGCTGCTTCGTCCAGATCGAGTGGAAGCCGGTGGTCCTTGGCGAAGTGATTGAGCGTTCCCGACGGAAGAACTGCCATCTCGACGCCGGTTCCGGCTACTTTCTCGACCGCGGTCCGGATGCTTCCGTCGCCGCCCGCGATCAGGATCCTCGGAACGCCGTTCTCGACCGTCTCCTGAATTTTTTCCTCGAGATCGGCGGGAGCGACCTCGATGACGTCAAAAAGGCCCGCGCGCTCGAGAGCGTCGCGGGCCTTTCCCCCATTGCCTGACTCAGGATTGACGAACGCTGGAATGCGCGAAGCGTTCGTCACAATCAGGATCGATCAGTCTGCCGTCTTCCAGAACCCGGAAAGTGCGGCGCCGTCGGGCGACTCACGCAGTTTCTCGAAAGCGCGCTCGCGGATCTGACGGATCCGCTCGCGGGTCACACCCATGAGGGCACCGATCTTCTCGAGCGTCATGGCGTCCGAACCCTGCTCGAGCCCGTAGTACAGGTGAAGGATCTTTCGCTCGCGCGGCGTCAGGTATTTTCTGAACACCTTGTCGATGAACTCCTTCATCAGGTGGAAGTCGGTGACTTCCTCGATCTCGGCCCCATCGACACCCGCGAAACGCTCGCCAAGGGTGCAGGCTTCGCGATCGCTGCGATCGATCGGCGCGTCGAGCGAGATCTCGGTGGCGCTCATCTGCTTCGCTGAGCGTACCGCCTCGGGAGTTTCTTCGAGGAGTCTTCCGATTTCGTGGTCTGTCGGGTCGCGCTTGAGAACCTGGGAGAGAACTGTCTGTGCGCGGGCCAGCTTGATGAGCTGTGAATTCTGGTTGAGCGGGATTCTTACGGAGCGGGTCTGTTCAGCGAGGGCTTTGAGGACTGCCTGGCGGACCCACCATACTGCGTAAGAGATGAACTTCACTCCCTGCTCGGGATCGAACTTCCTCACCGCCTTGAGAAGTCCTTCGTTGCCGATGGCGACGAGCTCAGAGAGATCGAGGCCGTGACCCTGGTACTTCTTCACATAGGAAATGACGAATCTGAGATTGGCGGTGACCAACCGCTCTGCCGCCTTTTCGTCTCCAGCCTGAGCCCGACGTGCAAGCCGGCGCTCTTCTTCAGCGTCGGTGATTAGTGGGAGCTTCTGGATGTCCTGGAGGTACTGGTCGAATGCGGTGGAAGGGGACGAACGGAAAAAGCCTTTAGACCTGCTCTCGGTCGAAGTCTGCATTCACGCCCCGGTTGGGTTGTTAGCGCAAGCGCATATTTGGGCTCGCATCACCTATATCGGGCGCACAATAGCGACGGGGTCTGTTGCGGTCAACAGCCACGTTTCATGCCAAAACAATTTGTGATATTCCAGCCGTTTTACATCGTTGACGGCGGATCTTTGGTCTTCGTTCGGCTCGTTCCCGTCAAGATTCCGATGCCGATCATCACTATCACGCCGACTGCGATCCACGTTGTTGGAACGCCGAGCAGATAGGCAGCGATCGCGAGTCCGACGATCAGAACGATGAAGCCGATCAGATAAGTACCGAATGATGACATTACGTCTCCGGTGCCGGTTCGATTCGCCGATGGGGCAAGAGGGATACCACCCTGAAAACCGGAACAAAAGGCAAGAGTTCTCAGTCACCGATGATCCGAGATGGGAGGACCAGCGTCGGCTGGCACCTGAATCCCGGATCTCGGATCATCCTTTACCGAGAACTCTTGTCTTTAGTTATGGTTCTTCTGGGCTTATCGCTTGGCGAGTCCCTCGAACATCTCGCCGATCGCGCGGAGATCCGGGATCATGTCGAGCTCGACCAAGGTCTGCGGAAGGATGTGCTCCTCCTCGCGAGCGACCAGGACAGCGCGGCCGCGTTGCCGACCGAAGCGCGTCGCCTGCCGGCACGACGGCGTCCAGATGTCGAGCGTCGCGCCGATGACATTCCCGCCGGTGTCATCGACCAGGAAGCGGCCGAGGTACTTCTTGCCCATGAACACCTCGACGTATCGGGCGAGCGGGAAGATGCGCGGATCAGCGGCAACGATGCCGGGCCGGACGAAACGGCCGCGACGAGTTGTGCCCTTGAGACAATACTGTGTCAGTGAGACGGGGATTTCTTCGCCCGGCTGGGCTCGCGCGAATTTGCGCGGATCGGGGATGATCCCTTCGGCGCGCATCCGGATTGCCTCGGCCGCGGTGGCCCTGCGAAACTCACCGCCGCTCTTGACGATCTTCTTCGCAGTGACGACGAGCGGATCGAGCAGCGGCTCGGCGTAGACGATCACGGGAGCGTGAGCGAACGCAGCCTTCCCGATGGGAAGCTTTGCCGCGCCCGTGCCAACGAAAATGGTGGCAATCACGACGGCGACCATGAGGGTCGTGAAATCGCGTCGCTTCATGTCAGCACCTCCCGCACGATAGACTCAGCCACAGACACAGTCCAACCAGAATCGGCGCCTGCCATCTCACCGATCGCGCGCGGAAGTGCGTACTGCACCGATCCGGCGCGAACCTTCTTGTCGGCCTGCATCACTTCCAGAATCCGGTCAGCATCCAGGTTTGCCGGACGCTCGACCGGAAGTCCCGCTGCTGTCAGGGCACTGCGAATTTCCTTTGCCGTGCCCTCCGCCGCGATTCGAGCCCGCTCGGCAATTCTCGATTCGAGCGTCATCCCGATCGCGACAGCTTCACCATGCGCCAGTGAGTATCCACTCAGCATTTCGATCGCATGGCCAACGGTGTGTCCGAAGTTGAGAATCTTCCGAACCCCGCCTTCATGCTCATCCCGGGCTACGATCCCGGACTTAATCTCTATGCTACCGACGATAACGCCGGCTAGTGAGTCACCCGACTGGCCCCGGCCGTACAGAACGCGGGGTATGGCGCTGACCACGGAATCAAAGTAACCCCGATCCGCAATCGCGCCATGCTTGAGTGCCTCGGCAAAACCCGTTCTCAGTTCTCTAAGTGGAAGTGTATCAAGGAGTTGTGGGTCAGCTAGAACTCCGGCCGGCGGGTGGAATGCACCAACCAGGTTCTTTCCGGCCTGAGTGTCCACCCCTGTTTTTCCTCCGATCGACGCATCGATCATCGCCAGCAGCGTGGTCGGCACATGAACGATGGGAATGCCGCGCATGTAGGTCGCAGCAACGAACCCGGCGAGGTCTACGATCACCCCGCCGCCGAGGGCAACCAGGGCGGAGTCGCGGCCAAAGCCGCGCTCGATGAGCTGGTCCGTCACCCATCCCCAGCTGCCTCTTGTCTTGCTGTTCTCGCCAGCCGGTATGACCAGCACGTCGGCGGGGTCGATACCGAGCGAGTCTCCGGCGGCGCTACCATAAAGAGGGCCGACGTTTGAATCGGTGATGACCGCGTATCTGTGCGCGGGCGCGACCCTCCTGACAAAATCGCCGAGACTCGTGAGAGACCCGGCTTTGACTTCGATGGGATACTTGAGGTGCGCCATTGCTAGCGGCGGGGAATCGACTGCGCGGCTACCAGGTGACTTCTCCTGCGCCAGCCCTGGTATTCGCGATCCGGGCGAGTGTGAAAAGCAGGTCCGACAGGCGGTTCAGGTAGACGACGACTATCTGCGGAATCTCCACCTCCTTCTGCAGGTGAATCACCCGGCGCTCGGCGCGACGGCACACCGTTCTCGCCACATGGAGCGCGGCGGCTTTCGGCGTACCCCCGGGAACGATGAATGCGCGAAGCGGGTCGAGCTCGCGGTCGCATGCGTCGATCTCCTGTTCGAGCGAGGCGATGCGCGAATCGTCGATCTGCGCCTTCGCCAGATGATCGTGCATCTTTTCGAGGTCCGGCGTTGCGAGAAGCGCGCCGATGGAGAAAAGATCGCGCTGCACTGGCACGAGGACCTCGTCGATTCGCGGCATCATCTCGACCGATCGCGCGGCGCCAAGGAAAGCGTTGAGCTCATCGACGTCGCCGTACGCCTCGACTCTCGGGTCGTCCTTCGAGACGCGGCCGCCGCCGAAGAGTCCGGTCTGCCCGGCATCACCGGTCTTCGTGTAAATCTTCATGGTTTCAAATCTGGCTATATTGCCCTCAATGCACGAGACAAAGGACATCACCATCATCGGAGGCGGGCCGACAGGGCTTTTCGCCTCCTTTTATGCGGGTATGCGCGGCGCAACGGCGCAGATTGTCGACACGCTTCCGCAGCTTGGGGGGCAGCTCACCGCGCTTTATCCCGAGAAATACATCTTCGATGTCGCCGGCTTCCCGAAGATTCTGGCGAAGGATCTCGTGCGCGATCTTACCGCCCAGGCAGGCCAGTTCAACTTCCCGTCCTATCTCGGACAGCATGTGACCGGCCTCGAGGAGGAGGACGGACATTTCGTCCTCGTTACCGACACGGATCGGTTTCCGACGAGGTCGGTACTGATCGCCGCCGGCATTGGAGCGTTTTCGCCGCGACGGCTTCCCCAGCAGTGCGCGGAGCCGTGGTACGGGAAGGGAATCTTCGACAACGTGGTCGACCCGGACAAATTCCGCGGGCAGAAGATCGTGATTATCGGGGGAGGCGACTCGGCATTCGACTGGTGTCACCAGCTGCGCGACCGCGCCGCTTCGGTGACCCTCGTTCATCGTTCCGACAAATACCGGGCTCACGGTGCCACAGTGGCCGAGGTTCAGGCCGCGGTCGATGCGGGCAAGACGGTGCTCCTGCCCTTCCACGAGCTTGCGGACGTGCTCTCGGTCGACGGAGCGCTCTCGGGGATTGTGGTGAAGGACGTGAAAACAAAGGAGACGAAGAACCTCGATGCGGACGTCGTGCTCCCCATGCTCGGGTTCGTTTCCGACATCGGTCCGCTTGCCGAGTGGGGGCTGACTCTCGAGAAGCACGAGATCGTCGTGAATTCCCTGATGGAGACAGGCCGTGCGGGTGTCTACGCGGCTGGTGACATCACCGCGTATCCGGGGAAGCTGAAGCTGATAGCTACGGGATTCTCAGAAGCGGCGATCGCGGTGAATCAGGCATTCCACTGGATCTATCCGGACAAGAAGGTGAATCCTGGTCACTCGTCCAACCTGGCGGTCTTCGGGCAGAAGGACGACTAACAGGAAATCGTGCTGTGTGCTGTCTGCCTCTTGCTGACAGCAGAAGGCAGACGGCAGATAGCAGCCGTTATCAGGCCCTGCTGTATGCGACCCGCGGATCCGCTTTCGCGTATGCCAGATCCGTAATCAGGTTGACGAGAACGAACACCACTGAAAGAAAGAGAACTGACCCGTTGATAGCGGGTAAATCCCGACGGGCGATAGCGTTGACGACATAGCGACCGATGCCCGGCCACGAGAAGATCGTCTCCGTGAGAATCGATCCCGTGAGGTAGTAGCCGAAGTCCAGACCGAGAACAGTGATGATCGGGATCAGCGCGTTGCGCAGCGCATGGCGCGCAACCACGACCCGCTCGCGAAGCCCCTTTGCCCGGGCAGTGCGAACGAAGTCACTTCCAAGAACCTCCAGCATCGACGACCGGGTGACGCGCGCGAGGAACGCAATCGACCGCGAGCCGAGCGCGAGTGCTGGAAGAATCAGATACTGGATCCCCCCGTAGCCCGAAGGTGGAAGCCACCGCAGCGTAACGGCGAATATCAGGATCAGTATCAGTCCTACCCAGTAAACCGGAAATGATATTCCGAGATAGGCGAGGCCGAGTCCGAGGCGGTCGAACCATCCCCCGGGGTGTCGCGCCGACAACACACCGATAGTGATGCCGAGTATCGACGCGAGCAGCATCGCCGAGCCGGCGAGGAGCAGCGTCTTGGGAAATCTCTCCCTGATGTCGCGGATGATTGGCCGCTGCGTGATGTACGAGTTGCCGAGGTCGCCTTTCAGGACTCCGCCGGCGTAAAGCACGAACTGCTTCGGCAGCGGCTCATCGAGATGCAATTCCTTTCTCAGCCGCGCGATGGTCTCGGCGTCGGCGCGCTCGCCCACCATGTCCTGAACCGGGTCACCGGGGGCGACATACAGAAGCAGAAACACCACTATCATCACCCCGATGAGAGTCGGGATGGACAGCGCGAGCCGCCGAACGATGAACGCGATCACTTACCGCTGGAACTGAATGCCCACGTCTGTCCAGCGCTGACCTGTAAAGATCGTCGGCACCTTGAAGTTCTGAATCCACGGCTGGACCGCGTAGAGCTCCTTGTAGAAGAAGAGATAGATCATGGGAGCGTCATCGTATTCCAGTGCGTCGGCCTGCTTGTACAGCACCGTTCTCTTCGCTTCGTCCTGCTCGCGCCGCGCATCGTTGACGAGCTTGTCGAACTGCGGGTTCGAGTAGAACGAGACGTTGCCGCCGACACCGCGGTTCGCGGTATGAAGCAGCGGGTAGAGGAAGTTCTCGGCGTCGGGATAATCGGCGAACCAGTCCTTGAGAGCCATGTCGGTCTTGCCGGCGCGGGCTGCTTCGCGCATCGACGACGCGTCGCGCTGAACGAGCGTGACACGGACGTTCGCTTCCTTGAGGTATGCCTGGATCGTCTGCGCGATTCGCGGGAAGGGAGGCGTCTGCGATGACCACAGCTCGACGTCGATTCCGTTCGGGAAGCCGGCGTCGGTCAGCAGCTGCTTCGCCTTCGCAAGATCGCGCGAGTAGCCTTTCCGCGTGGAATCCCCACCGGGAAGGGCAGGCGGAATGACGCCCGCCGCGAGGTTGCCTCGTCCGCTCACGATCCCATCGAGGATTCCCTTGGCGTCTACCGCGTAGTTGAGCGCCTGCCTCACTCTCTTGTCGGCAAGTGGTCCGCGGGTGGTGTTGATCGCGACGTAGAAGACGCGCAATGCAGGAGCCGACTCGAGCATCGCTTTCCTCTCGTCAGTCTGCTCCCAGTTCCTCGTTTCGCCTTCCGGGACGTAAAGGACGTCAACATTGCCGCTCTCGAATTCGGCGACCGCCGTGCTCGGCTCGGGAACGATGCGCGCCATGAGGCTGTCGGACTTGGGGCGGCCTTCGAAGTATTCGGTGTTCGCTGCGAACTTCAGGTAATCGTCGTGCTTCCACTCGACGAACTTCCATGGACCTGTGCCGATCGGGTTCTCGCCGAAGTTCGCGGGGACAGAGTCGGGAACGATCGCCGCGACGGGCATGGCGAGAAGCTTGGGGAAGATCGCAAATGGCTCGCTCAGCCGGATGACGACAGTGCTGTCATTCGGCGAGCTCAGGCCGGCGATGGTTCTGCCTTTTCCCTCGGCGTACGCTTTTGCGCCGTCGATCGGATAGAGCGGCCACCCTCGTCCGCCCTTTGTCTTCGGATCGAGGACCCTCTGGAAGGTCGAGATGACGTTCTTCGCGCTGAACGGGCGGCCGTCATGGAACTTTACGCCTGTTCTGAGGTGAAAGGTGTAAGTCATCCCGTCAGTGGATACGTCCCACGAGCGCGCGAGACCCGGCACTACCTGGGCGTCAGGAGTGAAGCGTACGAGGCCATCGAACACGTAGCCGACTGCTCTTCCGGTGGGAACGTCGGTGGAGAGCGCAGGGTCGAGCGACCGGGGGTCGTAGGTGTCGCGCGAGTCGACCAGCGTCTTGCGCGAGGTGGATGACTCGCCGCCCTTGCAGGATATTGCGGCCAAAAGACTTACGAGAAGAATCCGCGGAATGCGCATGACGTTACCGTTGACATTGTGGGGCGGGACGCGAGAACTTACCGGGCCCTCCAGAAGGCGTCAAACAATGAGCGAAGACTACTATTATAGGCGCCAACTCGGAGCCACCGATCTGCTTCCCGCCATCGGTGTCGGCATCGCTGCCGGTCTTGGTGCGTTTTATCTCGTGCAACTCTTAATCCAGCGCACGCCACTCGTGCCGTCGCCCGCAGTCGTTCGCGAGCCACCGCTCCCAGACAAAACGAGCGGACCGGGCGGGCCGTGGGACCGAAAGCGCGAGGGCTGATGCACCGCGGGCTCAAGCGTGCCCTGTTCACATTCGGCTGCGCTCTCGCTACCACCACAACTCCCGATCAGTCGGCCGCGCAGGAAGTCAACTGCGACGCAGGTGACCTCGAGGTTCGCAAGCTTTCGTTCACCGGCAACAGCGCGTTCACCGATTCGGAGCTCTCGAAGATCATCGTCACCACGGCGTCTCCGTTCGCGCGGACCGTCCTCCGGCTGCCCTACAGCGCAAAGCGCTGCCTCGACCGCAACGAGCTGCCCAAGGATCGCGCCCGGCTTGTAATCTTCTATCGCCGGCGGGGGTATTCGGATGCGACGGTCGACACGACCGTGCGCGCGTCGGGAGGCGGGGTGGAAGTGAATTTTCTAATCAACGAAGGACTGCCGACGCGGCTTCAGTCGCTCGTCATCGAAGGCCTCGACTCGGTCGCGAATCGAAGAGCGATTGTGAGCCGGCTTCCGATTCGCGCGGGGCAGCGCTTCGACCGCATCCACCTCGAAGCCGCGCGTGACTCGATCGCGCGGCGCCTGCGTAACAGCGGATACCCGCGTGTCGAAGTCAACAACATCTTCGACGTGAATGACAGTCTGCGCGTCGCGTATGACACGATACGAGTCGAGACAGGACCGTTCACTCGCATCGGGGGCGTGGAGGTTCGCGTCGTCCCGTTCGAGGGAAAAGGCAGGCAGCAGGTTCCGACGCGCATCGTTCGCAAGATCATCGGTCTCGATTCCGGTCGTGTCTATCGCGAGGACGAGCTCCTCGACGCGCAGCGGACTCTCTATCGAACCGAAGCGTACCAGCACGTCTCGATCGTGCCTGACACTTCGTCGAATCCAAACGATTCAGTTGCCGACATCACTGCACTTCTCGCCGAGAATACGACGCGGTCCGCGCGGCTTGGGGCGGGCTACGGGACACTCGACTGCTTTCGAGTGACGGCGGAGATGTCGAACTACAATTTTCTCCGAACCGCGCGACGTCTCGATCTCACGACGAGGCTGTCGAAGATCGGGCGCGGCGACCCGCTTTCGGGGCTCGACGGACTCTGTCCCCAGGCGAGACGTGACCCGTTCAGTCTCAAGCTCAACTATTACTTCGGCGCGACGCTCAGGCAGCCCCTCTACGCGAGGCAGCAATTCCTCCCGTCGATCACGCTTTTCAGCGAGCGCATCTCCGAGTACAACGCCTACCTTCGCACGACCGCTGTTGGTGCTGTCGCATCAGTCGAGTGGCGCAGATGGCAGACGCTGCCGATCACCTTCGCGTATTCGCTCGACCTCGGCCGCACCGAAGCGCAGCCCGCGCTATTCTGTGCGGTCTTCAATATCTGCGATCGAGAGGACCGTGCACGCGTACAGGAGACTCAGCGACTCGCCGTCCTGAGTGGAGTCGTGTCGCGCGACAGGTCGAACAGTTTTCTCTCCCCTACGCGCGGGTATCAGTGGCGAGTCGAAGCGCGTCACGCCTCGCCGGTCATCGGGTCGGACAAGGAGCTCGCGTTCAACAAGATCGTTGCGGAGCGGTCGCAGTACTGGGGACTGCCTGGCGGCTCCGTGATCGCGTTCCGTCTGCGTGCGGGAGCGGTGTTCGGACGCAGTTTTGGAAACGCGACAGGCTTCATTCCGCCGCAGGAGCGGCTGTACGCCGGAGGCCCCACAAGTGTGCGGGGCTTTTCCCAGAACGAGCTCGGCTCGGCGATCTATATCGCAGAGGCATATCGGGTCATCCCGCCGCCCGCGTCCGGCATTGCCGACAGTGTCTTCGCGCTTCCCGACAGCGTGAATGGAGATTTCCGCCGGGCTGTTCCCGTTGGTGGTAACTCTCTCGTCGTCGCGAATCTCGAGCTGCGCACACCAAGTCCGTTTCTTCCGGAGCTTCTCCAGCTGACGTTTTTTACGGATGCCGGTGAAGTCTGGAACAGAGGGAGATCGGAGAGCTTCCAGAATTTCTCGATCAAGGTGACGCCGGGTATGCAGATCACTGCGTTCTCGCCCGTCGGTCCGATTCGATTCGTGATTGGTTACAACCCGTACAATCGGCCGGCCGGTCCGATCTATTACGAGGTCCCCTCGAACGCGGAGTTCGACGAATTCGGCACGGCCGCCGGAAGTCTTCCGTGTGTGAGTCCCGACAACAAGCTGCCGATTCACCTCTCCGACACGAACGGACTGGTCCAGAACTCGGGTCCGTGCAATCCATCGTTCACCCCGAGGACGAATCGGAGCTTTGTCAGCCGGCTGACTTTCAGCCTTGCCATCGGGCAGGCGTTCTAGAGAATGTCGCGCCGCCGCCGAATCGTGTTGTGGAGCGCGCTCGCTCTCTCGCTGCTCATCGTTCTGGTGGCGGGGCTTCTCGTCTCCGTCACTCAGACGGAGTACGGCCAGAACCAGGTCCGCAAATACGTGCAGACGTGGATCTCGGGGAAGACGAAGGGCACGTTCTACGTCGGTCGCATCAGCGGCGGGCTCTTCAGCGGCGTCACAATCGACTCGATAGAGATTCGCGACGAGATGGATTCGCTTTTCCTCGCGAGCGGACCAATTCGCATCCGCTACGACATGCGCGACCTGTTCGACCGTCGCGTGCTGCTGAGCCATCTCGATGTCACGCGGCCGAACGTTCGCCTGCACGAGTTCGAAGACGGAAAGCTGAACTACCACCGGATCTTCCCGTCGGGACCGAAGAAGCCGAAAGGCGAGACGAGGGCATTCGGCGACTTCATCGTCATCGACTCGGCGGACATTCACGGCGGGAACATCGCAGTCGGTCTGCGGTGGCGGCCGGCCGATTCGCTCCGCGGCTACAAGCGCGACAGCGCGATCACCTGGGCACTCGGCTCCC